>NZ_JBNHGF010000293.1:0-3486 GCF_059091005.1 Arthrobacter sp. Y3223164 | reverse complement strand
GGAGACGGCGCCGGCTGGGCGCGGCGTCGGCCGGGCGTTGCGGCACGAGGGCGTGAGTGTTCGGCCGGGGCGGTTGAACGGCGCCGTCCCGAGGCTTTGTGTCCTGCCAAAATTCTGTTACCTCTCCCAAAGCGCCTGCGAAGTTAGCTGTCGGATTCGAGTCAAGAGAAAACTCGGCCACACCGCACAGAGCGCCGGTGGAACGATTCACCGAGGCTTTGCCCGCTGCGGCTTCACCCCAAGGCAGCGAACAAACTGCCGCTTGGTGGGTCCTCCGCCCCTGTCTCACGGATACACGCCTCCGCCGACAGGGTTCGGCTTGCGAAGGGTGTGGGAATCGATGTCTCGATGCCCGGGTCAACTATACGTAAAACTCCCCGAAAGTAATAAATCCGTTATCCGGGGTGCGTGTTTTCAAGGGTCAACGTTTCATCGCATTGATACAAAGATGTGCGCGGCGACTTCCGGCGGCAGCTCCAAGGCCCCTTCGATCCCCGGCACGCGCACGGAGATGTACTCGCCGGCGGTCTCCAGCTGAAGGCTGGCGCCCGGCTTCAAACCGCCCTCTTCCAGCTGGAGCAACAGTTCCGGTTCCACCTGGATGGGCTCCGCCAGCCTGACGATGCTCACCTCTTTGTCGGACGTGTAGCTGCCCATGGCCTGCGCCAGATTGAGCACGCCGGTGGTGAACTCTTCGGCCGGCTGGCCCCCGAGCGCTTCCAGGCCGGGGATGGGGTTGCCGTACGGCGAAACCGTCGGCCTGCCCAACAGTTCGTAGAGCCGCTGCTCCACCCGCTCGCTCATCACGTGCTCCCAGCGGCAGGCCTCGTCATGCACGTAGGCCCAGTCCAGTCCGATGACGTCGGAGAGCAGCCGCTCGGCCAGTCGGTGCTTGCGCATCACTTCGGTGGCTTTACGCCGGCCCAGCTCGGTCAGTTCCAGATGCCTGTCGCCGGTGACGACCACGAGTCCGTCCCGCTCCATCCGCCCGATCGTCTGCGACACGGTCGGGCCCGAGTGGCGCAGCCGCTCGGCGATCCGGGCGCGCAGCGCGACGATGTTCTCTTCTTCGAGCTCGAGGATAGTGCGCAGGTACATCTCGGTAGTGTCGATGAGATCAGTCAATGGCTTCTTGCTCCTCGGCGCGGTGAAAAGGCTGCTCCAGCAGCATGCATGAGGGTGTTTTCCCCTCCCCAGCCTAGCCTGTTTTCCTTGCCGGACCGGCAGCTTCGCCGCGGGCTGACGCGTCGGGCGCCCAACGCAACAATGGCCACTGCAACTAACGGCGGCCCTCGGCGTTGAGGCAGAATGAAACGGGCGTTCAACGGCGAACCGCCATCGAGATCATTGCCACCACGCCAGGAAAGGTATTCATGAGCGATACCCAGTCCATCAGCATTCCCGCCGACCTGCTGCCGAAAGACGGGCGCTTTGGCGCCGGGCCGTCCAAGGTGCGCCCGGAACAGGTCGACGCCCTGGTCGCCGCCGGCAAGAACCTCCTGGGCACGTCGCACCGCCAGGCACCGGTGAAGAATCTGGTGGGCAGCGTCCGCGAAGGGCTCAAGGAGTTCTTCAAGGCGCCGGAGGGTTACGAGGTCATCCTGGGCGTTGGCGGCTCGACGGCGTTTTGGGACGTTGCAACCTTCGGACTGGTCGAGCAGAAGGCCCAGCACCTGTCCTTCGGGGAGTTCAGCTCCAAGTTCGCCGCGGCCACCAACAAGGCTCCGTTCCTGGCCGAGTCCAGCATCATCACCTCGGAACCCGGCTCCCGGCCGGAGCCGCGGGCTGAGGCCGGCGTGGATGTCTATGCGTGGGCGCAGAACGAAACCTCCACCGGCGTGGCGGCTCCGGTGCAGCGAGTGAAGGGTGCCGACGACGGCGCCTTGGTCCTCATCGACGCCACCTCCGCCGCGGGCGGGCTCGACGTCGACGTCGCCCAGAGCGACGTCTACTACTTCGCGCCCCAGAAAAACTTCGCGTCCGACGGCGGCCTGTGGCTGGGCGTCTTCTCCCCCGCAGCGCTGGAACGGGCCGCCCGGATCGGTGCCACCGACCGCTGGATTCCGGACTTCCTCAATCTTGAAACGGCCATCGACAATTCGCTGAAGAACCAGACCTACAACACGCCTGCGCTGGCAACCTTGGTCACGCTCAACGCCCAGATCGAGTGGCTGAACGGCAACGGCGGTTTGGACTTTGCTTCCGCCCGGACCGCCGATTCGGCAGGACGGGTGTACCAGTGGGCGGAGGCTTCCGCCGTGGCGACCCCGTACGTGGCGAACCCGGAGCACCGCTCGAACGTCATCGCGACGGTGGACTTCGACGAGTCGGTTGACGCCGCGGCGGTCGCCAAGGTGTTGCGCGCGAACGGAGTGGTGGACGTGGAGCCGTACCGCAAGCTCGGCCGCAATCAGCTGCGCATCGCCACCTTTGTCGCCGTGGAGCCGGAGGACGTCAGCGCGCTGCTGGCCTGCATCGACTACGTGGTGGACCGGGTCAAGGGCTGATTCCCCCGACCTCGCGTCGTTTCGCAAAGGTCCGGCTACCGTTCGCGGCGGCCGGACCTTTCGCATTGGCAGCAGTTGCGTAGGGCGTTGCGCCAGCCGCGTCCCGCCGTCCAGCGAGCCTGAACGCTCGCCCCTCAAACTGTCGGAGGCAGCCGGTAGCGTGAGGATATGGAGGGCGAGGGCGACGAGCTTCGGTTCCCGGTTCCGGGACAGGGACTGGTGATGGACCTTGGTGTGCCTTCGCGTCCGGACAGTTCCCTGCTGGAAGCGCTGCTGCAGCACGTGGTGGCAGAAGCGTTGCTCCGCCGGTATGGCATCAGCTCTGATCGCGCCGGACTCTACTCGGCGGCCGCTGACCCTGGTGCGTCTGCCGCCGCCGAGGCGGCCGACACTGCAGAGATTCCCTCGCCAACCAAAGCCGACGGCGGCGGGCAGCCAACCGTATCCGAGGATCCCGGAGCATCCCAGGAATCTGGCGCCGGACAACCGACGGCCGGGACCACCGAGGAGGGGGTAGGACTGACCGTGGTGCCGGAGGACGCCGGTGGCGAGCCTGTGATGCCCGAGGGCGGGGTGGGGGTGCCTGCCGTGCTGGCCGGTTTGTTGGCGGTGGTGGAGCCGGCGGAACTGGATGACGTGCAGACCATGGATTATCTTTTGGCTGCCGCGCGGGTGGAGGCGTGGGTGCAGTCGTGCCGGGTGAAGGCGTTGGACCGCTTCGCCCGGCTGCGTCCCGGTGTGGGCGGGGACCGGGACCCGGAAGGCTTTTCCCGCTTCGCGCACCAGGAGGTCTCGGCGCATCTGTGCACCGGTGACGCGGCGGCGCGGGCCATGCTGGCCGATGCCCGGCAGATCTGCACGCACCTGCCGGGCACTCTTGAGGCGATGGGCCGCGGGGACCTGGACTTGCCGCGGGCGAAGGCGCTGGCCCGCGGCTGCGCGGACCTGCCGGCGGAATGCCTGCCGGATTTTGAGGCAG
>NZ_JBNHGF010000292.1:0-3487 GCF_059091005.1 Arthrobacter sp. Y3223164 | reverse complement strand
GGTGCGCCAGTTCGCGGCCGCGTTCGAGTCCGGCAAGGCGCCGGGGCGGGTGGACGCGGTCGAAGCGACGTACGGCCCGCCCACCGGCGGGTTCAGGACCTTCGAAGTGGGCTGAAGGGGTCTGCACAGGGGCTGCAGGGGCGCCGGGGACGCCTGCGGGCGGCGCCTATGGTGTGACGTTTAAATCGAGCCGGCCCCGCGGTATGTTCACGCGGGACCGGCTCTTTGGGGGATCGCCGGCCCGGCAAAAACGTGGGGGTCCGAACCGGCTAATGCTGGAATTATGCCACTGGCCGCGCTTTCAAATTGCAGCACTGTGATTTATGTTACGAAACGTCGTAACACTTCTCCCCCGCCGTGTTTGGTTACGGGCGGAGTGCGTTTCCGATTACCGAAGGATCAAGAAAAGCGTGCCCGGGCCGCGTGCCGTAACGGTTGCGGCGTTATCGCGGACGTGCCGGGTCCCGTCGCGGAAAACGCCCCTATCCTGAGTGCATCTGTCACCCCCATGAAAGGCGGTGTGCCATGCGCAAGCTCCCCACATGGCTGTCCGTAATCCTGTTGGTTCTCGGCTTGGGATTGGTGGCGCCCGGCCCCGCCACCGCGGCGCCCTACTGCGGCATCACCTGGGGCTCGACGCCGGGGTCCGCGCCGGGGACCACGACCGCACCCATTACCAACGTGCGCACCGGCCGGCACGCCTGTTTCGACCGCATGGTTGTGGACCTGCGCGGCGACGTGGCCGGCTACTCGGTGAGGTACGGGACGGTGCGGGCCCAAGGATCCGGCCATGTAATCCCCTTGCGCGGCGGCGCCGATCTGGCCGTGGTCGTGAAGGCTCCGGCGTATGACTCCAACGGGCGCGGCACCTACCGGCCTGCCAACCCGAAGGAGCTGGTGAACGTCACCGGCTACACCACCTTCCGCCAGCTCTCCTGGGGCGGCAGTTTCGAGGGGTACACCACCATCGGCCTCGGCGTGCGCGCCCGCCTGCCGTTCCGGGTCTTCACCCTGGACGGCCCGGGCAGCATGTCCCGCCTGGTGATTGACGTGGCCCACCGCTGGTAAGCCTGGAACTCTGCAGGCAGGGCCGGGCGGCTGGCGGGCGAAGGCCGGGCCTTGGCTGGCCGCTGGCGACGTCGGTGCCCGCCTTCGGTGCCTTCAGGCACCTTGGCGGGCGCCGGCGTCGTCGTTGAAGGCCTAGCCGGCGGCGGCTTCCAGAAAAGCCTCGGCCAGCGGGCCGGCGGTTTCGGAGCCCAGCTCGCCGTCCTCCACGAACACCGCGATGGCAAGGTCCCCGTGGCCGGCGATCACCCAGGAGTGGGTTTGCGGCGGGTCCTGCGAGCCGTACTCTGCGGTGCCGGTCTTGCCGATGGCGGGCTTCCCGGGCAGGTCGGCCAGGTTGGCCAGATAGCCGTCCACGACGGCCGAGCGCATCATGCTGCGCAACTGCTTGGCTTCCCCGGCGGTCAGTTCAGGCACGTCCGGGAGCTCGGCCTTGGGGTCGTGACCGTCCACCAGCGTCGGCACGACCGAACCGCCTTCCACCACGGCCGCCATCATCGTGGCCAGCGCCAGCGGCGACGCCTGCACCCGTGACTGGCCGATCAGCGAGGCCGCGTGCGCGGTCCCCTTGGTGTCCTCCCGCGGCACGTCGCCCATGAAGGCCTCGATGCCGGGGCTCGCGGTCATGCCGATGCCCAGGGCGCCGGCGGCATCAGCCAGCTGGTCCTGGGAGAGTTCCCGGTGCTCGGCGATGAACGCGGTGTTGCAGGAGTGCGCGATGGCCTCGGTCAAGGTGATCCGGCCGGTGAACTCGGCGGGGTAGCTGTCCGCGTTCTCGAAGCTTCGGCCGTCCACGACCAGTTCCGGGTCGCAGGTGACGGCCGACTCGGGGGTCGCGCCGTTGCGCAGCATGCCCAACGCGGTGGCGATCTTGAAGGCGGAACCGGGGGCGTACCGGCCCAGGAACGCGGTGTTGTAGCCTTCGCTGTCCGGACCGTTCGCGGCCGCCAGGACGGCACCGGTCGAGGGCCGCAGCGCGACGATCGAACTCGGCGAGTCGATGTCGGCCAGGATGTCCTCGGCCGCCGACTGCAACTTCGGCACGAGCGTGGTTTTCACGTTTTCGCCGTCCACCGGGTCTTGGCGGAACAGCTGGCGGGACGGCGCTTCGCCGCCCTCTTCGGCGGGCTGCCCGACGGCGGAGACGGTGACTCCCGGCGTGCCGGAGAGCTCGGCGTTGAAGGCTTCCTGCAAGCCGGACGAGCCTACGGTCTCGCCCGCGACCACCGTGCCCTTGGACTTCTCGATGTCCTCGGCCGTGGCCTCCCTGACCGATCCCAACACCGGCGCGGCGAACGTGCGGTTGGGCGCCAACGGAATCTGGTCACCTACCGCCAGGAAGCCCTCGATGCCCTTCAGCTTCTTTTGGTCCAGCTTGTCAAAGGCGTCCTCGCGCAGCGTGATGGCGTCCACGAAAGCCTTGGGCCCGTAAGCTTCAACCTTTTCCAGGTAAGCGGCGGCGTCGATGTCCACCAGCTTGGCCAGCGCGCGCGCCGAGTCCTCGGCGGTCGCTGTGTCCAGGCCTGTCTTGTCGATGCCGACGACCCTGACCGGGCGGTTCTTGACGATCGCCTCGCCCTCGGCGTCGAGGATCTGGCCACGCCGCGGCTCCTCGGTGGAGAGCACCAGCCGTTCCCCCTCGGCAAGCGAGGGCTCCAGGATTTCGGGCTTCCACCGGACGTGCCAGGTGTCCTCGGCGTAGTGCAGGTCGGCCCTGGTGGTGTAGCTCCAGCCCTGCTCCGCATCGGCCACCGGCCAGTCATAGGAAAGGGTGGCCCGGAAGAGGTTGGATTCGACCTCTTCGACGCCTTCCACGGTGACTTCGGGCTCCAAGGGGTCCATCCCCTCGGTCAACGCGGCCAGTTGTTCCTGCACCTGGGCGCCGGTGGCATCGGCGAAGGCCACGTTCGACACGTCGTTGGCAGCCAACGCTTCCGCCAGTGCCCGGGCGGCCGGTTCCGGCGATTCCCGCTCCGGAGCGCAGGCAGAGACCGCTACCGTCAGCAGCAGGGCGGTGATTGATGCAAGTGCGCGCCGAAGCAATTCTTCTCCCGGATCCGAGGGTGTCCTGTTAGAACCTATAAGCGGCCAGCAGCGATGTCGAGCCGGGCGGCACCGGCGGGATGGTGCTTGAATGGGTTCGTCGGGACGTCGGCCTTCAGCCGGCAAACAGGACAGTAAGGACACCATGACCGAATCCGCTCCCCCAGCTTCCCGCCGTGCCGCGGTGGTCTGGAACCCGTCCAAGAAGTTCAACTTCGACCTGGTGGCGCTGGTCGAGGGCCTGTGCGCCGAGACCGGCTGGCAGCCGCCGCTCTGGCTCGAGACCACGCTCGAAGATCCGGGCGCCGGCCAGGCGCACCAGGCGCTGGAAGCGGGCGTCGATCTGGTCATCGCCGCCGGCGGTGACGGAACGGTGCGG
>NZ_JBNHGF010000291.1:0-3491 GCF_059091005.1 Arthrobacter sp. Y3223164 | reverse complement strand
GGCGGCACAGGCGGCGGCGAGACTGCCGGCGGCGGCGAGACTGCCGGCGGCGGCGAAGGCGACGGCGAAGGCATCCGTATCGGCATCAAGTACGATCAGCCGGGCCTGGGCTTTTCCTCCGGCGGCAAGTTCAGCGGCTTCGACGTGGATGTAGCCAAGTACGTGGCCAACGAGCTGGGCTACTCGGAGGACCAGATCGAATTCGTCGAGTCGCCCTCGGCCAACCGCGAAAACATGCTCGCCAACAACCAGGTGGACATGATCTTCGCGACGTACTCCATCACCGACGAGCGCAAGCAGACCGTCGACTTCGCCGGACCGTACTTCGTGGCCGGTCAGGACCTGCTGGTCCGGACCGACGACACCGAAATCACCGGCCCGGATGCGCTTAACGGCAAGAACCTCTGCTCGGTGACCGGCTCCACCTCCGCCCAGCGCATCAAGGACGAGCACGCCGCCGAAGTGAACCTGGTTGAGCGACCCAGCTACGCCGAGTGCGTGACCGCCATGCAGGGCGGCCAGATCGACGCGGTGACCACCGACGACATCATCCTGGCCGGACTCGCGGCGCAGCCGAACAACGCCGGCAAGTACAAGGTGGTCGGCAACCCGTTCTCGGAGGAGAACTACGGCGTCGGACTGCCGAAGGGCTCGGAGCTGTGCGCGGACATCAACGCAGCCATCAACAAGATGGTCGAGGAAGGTGCCTGGGAAGAAGCCCTCAAGAAGAACACCGAGGGTGTGGATTACTCCTACAACAAGGACCTGAACCCGCCGAAGCCGGGCGAAGCCTGCGCCTAGCACCATCCGTTGTGGGGCGGGGCTCTCCCGCCCCACAACATGATCTGCCTCTTCCCACCGAAAGGGGATGGACAGTTTGTCCGAGTATTTCCAGAGCTACCTGACGGCGCTGGAGACCTACGACGTCGTCGGAGCCTTGTGGGTCAATATCCAGCTCGCTTTTTGGGCCGCCCTGGGTTCGTTGGTGCTGGGTACCGTCCTGGCCCTGATGCGCATCTCACCGGTGCCCAGCTTCCGCTGGGCCGGCGCTGCGTACGTCAACGTCTTCCGCAACACGCCGCTGACCATCATCATGGTGTTCTGCATCCTGGTGGCGGTCTTCCAGCTCCAGATGAACCTCTCCGGCGATTTCGACTTCAACTTCTTCCTCTGGGCCATCGTCGGGCTGTCCGTCTACCACGCGGCCTTCGTCTGCGAATCCATTCGCAGCGGCGTCAACACCGTGCCCCTGGGACAGGCCGAGGCCGCCCGCGCCATCGGGCTGAGCTTCCTGCCGGCGGCGCGGATGGTCATCCTGCCCCAGGCCTTCCGGGGTGCCGTGGCGCCGCTGGGCAACACCCTGATCGCCCTGACCAAGAACACCACGGTGGCAACGGCGGCGTCGGTCGCCGAATCCGCCGGGCTGATGAAAACCATGATCGAGTTCCGGCCGGATGTCATCATGGCCATTTTCGCGACCTTCGCCATCGGCTTCGTGATCATCGTGCTGCCGATCGGCCTGGTGACCACTTGGCTCTCCAAGAAACTGGCGGTGTCACGATGAACATCAAGCAGAACGTCCTCTTTGATGCGCCCGGCCCGAAGGCCCGTGCGCGGATCATGGTCACCAACATCATCGGCATCCTGCTCTTCCTCGGCGCGGCGATCTTCGTCATCGTCGGACTGAACGACAAGGGCCAGCTGGCACCCGAGCTGTGGACGCCGTTCCTGACCGGCGAGGTCTGGCAGTTCACCATCCTGCCGGGGCTGATCAACACCTTTAAGGCCGCCGCAGTCTCGATCCTCACGTCCGTGGTCTTCGGGCTGCTCTTTGGCGTGGGCAGGCTCGCCTCGAACGGCCCCCTGCGGTGGCTCTGCGGAGTGATCGTCGAACTCTTGCGGGCTGTCCCGGTGTTGCTGATGATGATCTTCTTCTGGCTCCTGTTCGGGCAGCTGAGAATCGGCACCCCGGCAGACATCCCGTTTTACGCCGTCGTGACGGCCCTGACGCTGTACAACGGATCGGTGATCGCGGAACTGGTCCGCTCCGGCGTGTTCGGCCTGCCCAAGGGCCAGCGTGAAGCCGGGATGGCGATCGGCATGACCCGTGCCCAGTCGTTGCGCAGCATCGAACTGCCGCAGGCCCTGGTGGCCATGCTGCCGGCCCTGGTCAGCCAATTCGTGGTGATCCTGAAGGACTCTGCCCTCGGCTACATCATCACGTACTCCGAGTTGCTGCGGTCGATGCAGATTTACGGCTCCGCCGGTCCGATCCTGCAGTCGCTGACGATTGCCGCGCTGCTCTTCATCATCGTCAACTTCGCCTTGTCCTGGGTAGCCAACTGGCTCTCCAAGTTCCTGAGCAGCCGGACCGCGGGCGAGACCGCGCCGCTGACCACGCAGCCGATGGCCGTCAAGGTGTGACCGGCTGCCGCTGACCGCCGACGGGGAAGGGGAGGACGCCTGCGCGTCCTCCCCTTCCCCGTTGCAGCTTCCCGGGCGCCTTGTTGCCCGGCGGCGGCGCCCTCCGCCGCCCCCGGATGGTCAGGCCAGCAGCCAGCGGCGCAGCGCCGCCCGGCACTCGCGGACGGCCTCCGCCGGAACGTTTTCGTTGTCGGTGTGGGCCAGCAACGCGTCGCCGGGGCCGAAGTTGACGGCCGGAATGCCCAGCTCGCTGAACCGCGCCACGTCGGTCCAGCCGTACTTCGGCTTTGGCTCCGCCCCCACGGCGGCGACGAATTCGGCGGCTGCCGGGTGGTCGAGGCCGGGCCGGGCGCCGGCCGCGGCATCCGTGCAGACCACCGTGAAGCCCTCCAGCAGGTTCCGCACGTACAGTTCGGCATCCGCGGGCGTCTTGTCCGGAGCGAACCGGTAATTGATTTCCACCGTGGTGCTGTCGGGAATGATGTTGCCCGCCGTACCGCCCTTGATCTTCACCGCGTTGAGGCTCTCGCGGTACTCCAGCCCGTCGACCGTGACAGTGGCCGGTTCATGGTCCCGGAGCCGGACCAGGATGTCGGCGGCGGCGTGGATAGCGTTGACGCCCCGCCACGCGCGCGCGGAATGCGCCGCCTGGCCGACCGTGCTCGCTTCGAACCGGGCCGTGCCGTTGCAGCCGCCTTCCACGGTTCCGTGGGTCGGTTCGAGCAGGATGGCGAAGTCGCCCTGCAGCAACTGGGGGTGGTTGCGCACCAGCCGGCCCAGCCCGCTCATCGAAGCATCCACTTCCTCATGGTCGTAGAAGACGTAGGTGACATCGCGGTTGGGTGCCGTCAGCTCGGCGGCCAGGGCCAGCTGCACCGCTACCCCGCCCTTCATATCGGTGGCGCCGCGCCCGTACAGCACGTCCCCGTCCCACACCGACGGCACGGTTCCGAGGGAGCCGGGCACGGCGGGCAACGGCACGGTATCGAGGTGGCCGGCCAAGATGACCCGCTCCGGCCGCCCCAGCTGCGTTCGCGCGACGATGGCGTCGCCGTCGCGCAGCACCT
>NZ_JBNHGF010000290.1:0-3501 GCF_059091005.1 Arthrobacter sp. Y3223164 | reverse complement strand
GGACCGGGCCCCGGGCTCGGGGGCTCTCCGCCGGCCGGGCTGTGGCCGCTGGGCAGCGCGGGGAGGATGACCGGTTCTGCCGGCTGCGGCGTCTGCTCTTCGCTCATGTTTTCATCTTGCCAGAGACGGACAGCGGGCGCAGAGCATATCCGGCCCCGGTCAGCAGCAGCGTCCCTGCGGGTTGTTCTCCTGCCGGTCCGTCTTGTCCCGCCAGAACTCGCGCTCGCTCATCGGCTCCGTGCCCGGATGTGCCCGCCGGTGGTGCCGAAGATAGTCCTGGTAGGCGTGCTCGCCCATCACCCCTTGGAAGAACCAGGCGAAGCTCTGCCAGCCGCTCCGGGCGCGGGGCCAGATGACGCCGGACATCAGTGGCCCGCCTTGGCCCGACCGGTGTCGGCCGGCAGTTCGTTCCATTGCCTTTCCAGTTCCTTCTCCGGCCGGCTGGCCAGGAAGCCGGCCGGCGCGTAGATGGCGGAGACCACCGCGGGGTCCTCGTGCGAGGGTTCCCCGCCCAGCCGCCAGGACTTATAGGTGGCGATGAGGGCGGTGGCGATGACGATGATGGTCAGCACCACGAACACGATGGACAGCGTGCCCTGCACCGCGGTGTTGCGGACCACCGCCTCCATCTCCTGCACGGAGGATGCGTTTCCGAGGCTCGTCTCACCGGCTGCCAAGGCTTCGCGGTGGGCGATGTGGTTGGCCCAGTAGCCCACCTTCACATCCGAGCTGAAGATCTTCAGGATCGAGGCCCAGATGGTGATCACGGCGGCGAAGGCCAGCGGGAGCCCGATAATCCACAGATACTTGAACGCCCCGCGCTTGGCCGCGATGGCCAGGCAGACCGCGAGCGCGATGGCCGCCAGCAGCTGGTTGGCGATGCCGAAGAGCGGGAAGAACGTGTTAATGCCGCCCAGCGGATCGGTGACGCCCAGGATCAGGATGTAGCCCCAACCCGCCACCATGATGGCCGTGCAGATCCAGACGCCGGGGCGCCAGGACATGTTCTTGAACTTCGGCAGGACGTTGCCGACGGTGTCCTGCAGCATGAAGCGGGCCACGCGGGTTCCGGCGTCGACCGCGGTGAGGATGAACAGCGCCTCGAACATGATGGCGAAGTGGTACCAGAAGCCCATCATCCCGATGCCGCCGATCAGTCCCTGCATGATGTGTGCGAGGCCGACGGCGAGGGTGGGCGCGCCGCCGGTGCGCGAAACCACCGATTCCTCGCCGACGTTGCTGGCCAGGTCGGTGAGCATGTCCGGTGTCAGGTTGACGCCGGCCAGGCCAAGGCCATTGACGAAGGCGACCGCGCCTTCCACCGTGCCGCCGGTGGCCGCCGCGGAGGCGTTCATTGCGAAGTAGATACCGCGGTCGATCGAGATGGCCGCGACCAGCGCCATGATGGCCACGAAGGACTCCATCAGCATTCCGCCGTAGCCGATGAAGCGGGTCTGCCTCTCCTTCTGCACCATCTTGGGCGTGGTCCCGGAGGAGATCAGCGCATGGAATCCCGAGAGTGCGCCGCAGGCAATGGTGACGAACAGGAAGGGAAACAGCGAACCGGCCACCACGGGGGCGTCGTCGCGGCCCGCGAACTCGCTGAACGCCGGCACGTTGATTTCCGGGCGCACGAGCACGATGGCCAGCGCCAGCATCAGGATGGTGCCGATTTTCATGAAGGTGGAGAGGTAGTCGCGCGGGGCCAGCAGCAACCACACCGGCAGTACCGCCGCGATGAAGCCGTAGATGATGATGCCCCAGGCGATGGTGGTCCGGTCCAGCGTGAAGACCGCCGCGCCCCACTCGGTGTCCGCGATCATCCCGCCGCCAATGATGGCGGCGATCAGCAGCACGAAGCCGATGAGGGAGACCTCGCTGACCTTGCCCGGCCGGAGGAAACGCAGGTAGATGCCCATGAAGATGGCGATGGGGATGGTCATCGCCACCGAGAAGACACCCCAGGGCGACTCGCCCAGGGCGTTCACCACGACCAGGGCCAGGATCGCCACGATGATGATCATGATGGTCAGCGTGGCGATCAGGGCCGCGGTGCCGCCGATCACGCCGAGTTCCTCGCGGGCCATCTGGCCCAGCGAACGGCCGCCCCGGCGCATGGAGAAGAACAGCACGAGGTAGTCCTGCACCGCCCCGGCCAGGATCACGCCCACGATGATCCACAGGGTGCCCGGCAGGTAACCCATCTGCGCCGCCAGGATGGGCCCGACCAGCGGACCGGCGCCCGCGATGGCGGCGAAGTGGTGGCCGTAGAGCACGCGGCGGTCCGTCGCGACGTAGTCCTTGCCGTCCGCGTTGTACTCTGCCGGCGTCGCCCTCAGGTCGTTGGGGCGGGTGAGCTTGTTCTCGATGAACTTGGAGTAGAACCGGTAGGCGATGAAGTACGTGCAGACGGCCGCGAAGACGAACCAGATCGCGTTAATCGTTTCGCCCCGCGAAAACGCGAGGATACTCCAACTCACGGCCCCGAGCAGGGCGATGGCCACCCAGATCACGATCTTGGTCGGGGTCCACCTGTGGGCCTCGGCCTCCGCGGCCGGATCCAGCGCTACCGGCGGCAGGGTGGGATCCTGCACCAGGACGTCGGATGCGGGACCATTCCTCCCGGGTTGCCCGGGCCGGGGTCCGCTGAATTTCTCGCTCATGATGCTCCCCTCGTGGAACGCCGTCCGCTTTTACGAAGCACCGTAGCAGCGACGTCGCTTGGAGGGAACGGGAAGGCCGATTTCAGGGGGTAGTGAGCAGGATCTTGCCGGTGTGTTCGCCGGAATCGAAGTACTCGTGGGCCGCCGCCGCCTCCGACAGGGCGAACGTGCGGTGCACCTGTGGTTTGACGTCGCCGGAGACGACCAGCGGCCAGACATGCTCGGCGACCGCCCGCACGATGGCGGCTTTCTCCTCCGCGGGCCTGGCCCGGAGGGTCGTGCCGATGACCGCACCCCGTTTGGCCATCAACTGGCCGAGGTTCAGTTCGGCCTTGGCCCCGCCCAGCAGCCCGATCACCACCAGCCGCCCGGAGGTGGCGAGCGCGTCCACGTTGCGCTGCAGGTATTTGGCACCCACCACGTCCAAAATGACGTCGGCGCCCCGGCCTCCGGTGGCGTCCTTGATCCGTTCCACGAAGTCTTCCTCGCGGTAGTTGATCAGCACCTCGGCACCCAGCCCACGCGCGACATCGAGCTTTTCCCGGCTGCCGGCCGTCACGGCAGGGATCGCGCCGAAAGCGGCAACCAGCTGGACGGCCATGGTGCCGATGCCGCCGGCGCCGCCGTGGATCAGCACCGTTTCCCCGGCCTGCACGCCCGCGGCCATGAAGAGATTGGAAAAGACGGTGGCCGCCACCTCCGGCAGGGCCGCGGCCGTCACCACATCGATTCCCCGCGGGACCGGCAGCACCTGGCCCGCCGGAACCGCCACCTGCTCGGCGTAGCCGCCGCCGGCCAGGAGCGCGCATACTTCGTCGCCCACCCGAAGCCCGCCGAC
>NZ_JBNHGF010000289.1:0-3531 GCF_059091005.1 Arthrobacter sp. Y3223164 | reverse complement strand
CCGGCGCGCGGCAGCCGGCAGGCAGCGCGGCCCGCTAGGGGGCCGTTTCCCTCTGCGGCACGCCGGGGGTTGTCCTTGTACCGCGGCCCGCGTGCAGGCACACTCATAAGTGTGCTTAGTAGTCCGGCGGGCGATGCGCGGCGGATGAGCAGGGTGCATGCGCCTGCCGGGTGCGCGCACCCCAAGCGAATAAAGGAGAACCGGTGATGAGTTCAGCTGCAGAAGGGGCCAGAAGCCCGAAACAACGACGCAATGACGTGGTAGCGGCGGAGAGGCGCCAATTCGGCGGCATCAAGTGGGGCTCCGCGTTCTTCGGCTGGCTCGCGGCCACCGGGATCGGAGTCATCCTGACGGCGCTGATGGCCGCCATCGGCGCCGCCGTGGGGATCGCCGAGAGCGCCGATCCCGCGCAGGTCGCCGAGCAGGCGTCCCGGAACCTGGGGACGGTCGGCATAGTGGGCGGGATCATCCTGGCCGTCATCTTGTTCATTTCGTATTTCTGCGGCGGGTACGTGGCCGGCCGGATGGCCCGCTTCGACGGCGTCAAGCAGGGGCTGGCCGTGTGGCTGTGGGCGATCGTGGTTGCCATTGTGCTCGCCATCCTGGGGCTGATCGCTGGCAGCCAGTTCAATGTGCTGAGCAGCTTGAACAGTTTCCCCCGCGTGCCCCTAGGCGAAGGGGAGCTGACGACCGGCGGCATCGTATTCCTGGTCGTCGCCGCGCTGGTCTCGCTCGCCGGTGCCATTCTTGGTGGCAGGTCCGGCATGCATTTCCACCGCAAGGTGGACCAGGTGGGCGTCGACCGCCGCTTCGACGGGCCGGGAGACGGCGAGTGAGGTGACTCCGGCGCAGGCCGGCTGCCGTTAACGGGAGAATCCCCGGCTCTTGAGCCGGGGATTCTCCCTTGTCCTGCGCTTCAGTGCCCTCGATAGGATTCGAACCTACGGCCTTCTGCTCCGGAGGCAGACGCTCTATCCCCTGAGCTACGAGGGCGCGGCACCGGCTGGAAACCCGGTGCCCTGCGGGACCTATTGAGCTTATCAGTATCTGCGCCGCCAGAAGAAATGCGCCCGGACCGGCCCCGACGGCGGCCGCATGCAAGGTGGCCGGTCCGGCCGGCACAGTGCGCCTGCGAGCCCGGTCACAGCCAGCCCGCCGAAAGCCGGTCGGATCAAGGGATTGCCCTATGCTTGTGGGGTGACTCCTGAAGAACTTTCCGCTGCCATTGCCGCCTGCCTGCAGGCCGCCGTCGACGCCGGCGACTTCGCCGTCGAAATGCCCAGCGAGGTCCGGGTGGAGCGCCCCAAGAACCGCGAGCACGGGGACTGGGCCACCAACATCGCCATGCAGCTGGGCAAGAAGGCCGGCATGAGCCCGCGCCAGTTCGCCGAAATCCTCAGCGCGCGGCTGGAGAAGATCGACGGCGTCAGCCGGGTGGACATCGCCGGACCCGGATTCCTGAACATCACCGTGGACGCCGCCGCAGCCGGAACGCTGGCCCGCAGCATCGTGGAGGCCGGCAGCGCCTTCGGCACCGCCGGCGACCTGGCGGGCCAGCGGATCAACCTCGAATTCGTCTCCGCCAACCCGACCGGTCCGATCCACCTGGGCGGGACCCGCTGGGCGGCACTCGGCGACGCCCTGGCCCGCATCCTGGCCGCCCAGGGTGCCGACGTCACGCGCGAGTACTACTTCAACGACCACGGGTCGCAGATCGACCGCTTCGCCCGCTCGCTGCTGGCGAAGGCAAAGGGCGAACCCGCCCCCGAGGATGGCTACGGCGGTGACTACATCGCGGACATCGCCCAGGCGGTGCTGCGGCAGAATCCGGATGCGCTGTCGGCGGCCGACCCGCAGGAAGAGTTCCGCAGCCGCGGCGTTGAACTGATGTTTGGCGCCATCAAGGAATCGCTGCATGAGTTCGGGGTGGACTTCGACGTCTACTTCCACGAAAACTCCCTGTTCGAGGACGGCGCGGTTGAAAAGCTGCTGGAGCAGCTCAAAGCCTCCGGCAGCCTCTACTTCCAGGACGGTGCCTGGTGGCTGAAGTCCACCGACTTCGGTGACGACAAGGACCGCGTCGTCATCAAGTCCGACGGCAATGCCGCCTATATTGCCGGCGACATCGCCTACTTCAAGAACAAGCGGGACCGCGGCTTTG
Source organism: Arthrobacter sp. Y3223164 (assembly GCF_059091005.1). NCBI lineage: Bacteria > Bacillati > Actinomycetota > Actinomycetes > Micrococcales > Micrococcaceae > Arthrobacter > Arthrobacter sp. Y3223164. The sequence continues at coordinate 1,370 of NZ_JBNHGF010000289.1, read as the reverse complement.
ACCTGTGCATCTACATGCTCGGCGCAGACCACCACGGTTACGTCGCCCGGCTGAAAGCCGCCGCGGCCGCCATCGGCGACGACGCCGACCGGGTGGAAGTGCTGATCGGGCAGATGGTCAACCTGGTCAAGGACGGCAAGCCCCTGCGCATGTCGAAGCGGGCCGGCACGGTGGTGACCATGGAGGACCTGGTCGACGCCGTGGGGGTGGATGCCGCCCGCTATGCCCTCACCCGCTCGCACGCCGATTCCAACATCGACATCGACCTGGACCTGCTGGTCAAGCACAGCAACGACAACCCGGTCTTCTACGTGCAGTACGCCCACGCGCGCACCTGCGCCGTCGCGCGCAACGCGGCCTCTTCCGGCGTGGACCGCAGCGCCTTCAATGCCTCGCTGCTGGACCATGCCACGGAGAACGAGCTGCTGGCCGTGCTCGGGGCCTACCCGTCGGTGGTCGCCACCGCCGCGAAGCTGCGCGAACCGCACCGCGTCGCCCGGCACCTGGAAGTCATCGCCGGCGCCTACCACCGCTGGTACGACGCCTGCCGGGTGACGCCGATCGGCGACGGCGCAGTCACCGATACGCACCGTACCCGCCTGTGGTTGAACGCCGCCGTCACCCAGGTCCTGGCCAACGGTCTTGGGCTGCTGGGCGTCAGCGCGCCGGAGAGGATGTAATGCCCGCAGCACACGAAACCGCCGCCGCGTCCGACCTGGCTCCGGACTGGCTCACCTGCCCGCAGGACGTCAACCGGCTGGACGCCAAGCTCTGGGCCCGGGACGTGTCCCGCGGCGCGGAGGGCGAGCTGGAAATCTCCGGCCTCGGCGTCACCCGGCTGAAAGAGCAGTTCGGCACGCCGCTGTTCGTGGTGTCCGAGGACGACTTCCGGGCCCGCGCGCGCGAGTTCAAGCAGGCCTTCGACGAGGCCTTCAGCACGCTCTGCGGCGGCGTCGACGTGTACTACGCCGGCAAGGCGTTCCTCAGCGTGGAGATCGCCCGGTGGGTGGCGCAGGAGGGGCTGCGGCTGGACACCTGCAGCGGCGGGGAGCTGGCCGTGGCCGCCCGCGCGGGCATCCCGGGGGAGGACCTGGGCCTGCACGGCAACAACAAGTCGGACGCCGAACTCCACCGCGCGCTGGACATGGGGCTGGGCCGCATCGTGGTGGACAGCCTCGACGAACTGGCACGCCTGGGAGCCATCGCCGCGGCCCGCGGCGAGATGGCCAACGTGATGCTGCGGCTGACCCCCGGCGTGCACGCGCACACCCACGAGTTCATTGCCACGGCGCACGAAGACCAGAAGTTCGGGCTCTCGATGGCCGGCGCCGACCAGGGCGCGGGGCACGACGCCGGTGCGCAGCCCCGGC
>NZ_JBNHGF010000288.1:0-3556 GCF_059091005.1 Arthrobacter sp. Y3223164 | reverse complement strand
GCCCACGCCGCGGACGACGACGCGGGTGTGCGAGGACCGCTCGTTCGGCACGTCGAGCACGCCCAGCCGCTTCAGCACCGGGATCAGCGCGAACGGCAGCAACAGGCTGAGCAGGAGGGCCGCGGCAACGGCCACCACGGCTGCGGTCACGACGCCCGCTCCCGCCCGTCGTCCTTGAGCCCGGCCTCGAGTTCGTCGTCGGCGGATGCTGCCGGCGGGACCACGTCGTCGGCGGCCACTGCCCCCGGGACCACGTCGTCGAGTTCGTCGTCAGCGGCCGCTGCCGCCGGGACCACGTTTATCGCCCCGGTCGAGGCCGAGATCAGGTCCTGCCGGCTCTTCCACTCGGCCAGGCTCATCAGGTTCGGGTCCAGGCCCTCGATGGAGGCGTGCGAGATTTTGGGGTGCAGGGGACGGGAATCGCTTTCGCCCTCCCCGATCAGGTCCTCGTGCAGCTTTTCGCCGGGGCGCAGGCCGGTGAAGACAATTTCCACGTCCTTGCCCGACATCGCGATCATCCGCTCGGCGACGTCCAGGATCTTCACCGGTTCGCCCATGTCGAGGATCAGCACTTCCCCGCCGCTGCCGATCGCGCCGGCCTGGATCACCAGCTGGCAGGCTTCCGGAATTGTCATGAAGAACCGGGTGGCCGCGGCGTCGGTGACCGTGACCGGACCGCCCTTGCGGATCTGCTCGCTGAACAGCGGCAGCACCGAGCCGCGGCTGCCCAGCACGTTGCCGAACCGGACGGAGACGTACTTCTGCCCGGTCTGCTGCGCCACCCAGGCCGTCAGCTTCTCCGCCACGCGCTTGGAATGGCCCAGCACGGTGGTGGGGTTGGCGGCCTTGTCGGTGGAGATGTTGACGAAGGTCGCCACGTGCGCGGCGCGGGCCGCGCGCAGCACGTTCAGCGAACCGAGCACGTTGGTCTTCCAGGCCTCCTCCGGGTACTGCTCCAGCAGCGACACGTGCTTGAGCGCCGCGGCGTGGAACACCACTTCCGGCTTCCGGTCGAGGAAGATGGCCTCGAGGGCGGCGGGGTCGCGGATGTCGGCCAGCACGGTGTCCCTGCCCGTGAGCAGGCCCTTGCCGGTGATCGAGATCTGCGTGCCCTGCAGCCCGGTCTCGTCGCGGTCCAGCATGATCAGCTCGGCCGGCTGGAAGGCGTGGATCTGGCGGCACAGTTCGGAACCGATGGACCCGCCGGCGCCCGTGACCAGCACGCGCTTGCCGGTGACGTAGTGGGCAATCTCTTCGACGTGGATATCCACCGGCTGCCGCCCGATGAGGTCCTCGATGTCCACCTCGCGGAAGGAAAAGTCCTGGCGGCCGGTGAGCATTTCCTTCAGCGGCGGCACCACCAGCACCCGCATGTTCCGGCCCGCGATGCTGTCGGAAATCTGCCGCATCCGCGCGGAGTCGATGTCCGCGATCGCCACCAGCAGCACGGTCGCCCCGGTGCGCTGCGCTATCTCCGGCAGGTCCTCCATCCGGCCCAGCACGGGGACTGAGGCGATGCGCAGGTGCTTTTTGGCCGGATCGTCGTCGATCAGCCCCACCGGCAGCCAGGGCGAGGCCGGGTCGTTGCTCATCCGGGTCACGATGTTGTTGCCGACGAAACCGGCGCCGTAGATCAGCGTCCGCTCCGCCTCGTCGCCCGGTTTGGCCTTGCTTTCCACGTACATCCGCTTCAGGTAGCGGACGGCGGCCATGAACAGGCAGGCGAACGGGAAGGCGATCAGGCCGGTGCCGCGCGCGATGCCCAGCGAGATGCCGAACAACAGCAGTCCGACGCTGAGGATCAACGACACCGAGATGGTCACCATGACCAGCAGCTTGGCCTCGTGGAAGCTGCCGAAACTGTAGCGGCCCTTATAGAGGGCGAACGCAGACCCGACGGCCATCTGGGCCGCGATGGCCACCGCGCAGAGCAGGATAATGCCGGGAATCTTGGTCAGGCTCAGCGTCATCTCGTAGCGCAGGAAGACGGCCAGCACGATGGCCAGGACCCAGGCCAGGGAGTCCAGCAGGATCTGCGACCAGAGCCACAGGGCCCGGTCGCTGCTGGCGGTCTTGCCGCGGGGAAGAGCGGAATCGTGGCTCATGCCTCTACGGTCTCCCCCAGGCCCAGGATGCCCGGCACGACGGTGCGCAGGGCCTCCAGGCTGATCGTGCCCTCGCGGACCACCCGCAGTGTGGCGGAGGTGCAGTCGACGATGGTGGAGGGAACCGCCGTCGTGCCGTCCACGGGCCGGAAGCCGTCTTCCAGGTAGACCTCCACCGACTCGGCCAACTGTTCCTTGGCCTGCGCGGCCGTCTGCGCCGACGGCTGCCCGGTGCGGTTCGCGGAGGACACGGCCAGCGGTCCGGTGGCCGCCAGCAGTTCCAGCGCCAGTTCGTCGTCGGGCATGCGCAGGGCGACGGTGCCCTTGGTCTCGCCCAGGTCCCAGGTCAGCGACGGCTGCGCGCGGAAAATCAGGGTCAGCCCGCCGGGCCAGAAGGTGTCGGCGAGGGCCCGGGCCTCGTCGCTCACGTCGGTGGCCAGCCCGTCCATGGTCTGCGGCCGCGGCACCAGCACCGGCGGGGGCATTTTGCGCCCGCGTCCTTTGGCGGCCAGCAGGGTGGCCACGGCCTGCGGCGAGAACGCGTCGGCGGCGATCCCGTAGACGGTATCGGTCGGCAGGACAACGCACTGCCGGTCGGCGATGGCGGCTTGGGCTGCCGCCAGTCCCTCGCTGCGGGCGGCGGCGTCGTCGCAGTTATACGTAGTGCTCACAGACTCATTGTTCCATTCTCATAACCGTCGGGCCGACGTGGCCCGCTCGCGCCCGGTCAGATCGTAACGGGTGGCTACCTGGTCCCAGCATCCGGCCGAGCGCAGGAGGGAGTGCACGGCAGCGGCCTGGACTTCGGCGTGCTCCATGATGAGATGGCCGCCCGGCTTCAGCAGCCGCGCGGCCGTCGCCGCCGTCGCCGCCGGCAGTTCCATGCCGTCCGCTCCCCCGCCGTAGAGCGCCATCTGCGGGTCGTGCTCGGCCACTTCGGGCTCGCGCGGGACCGCTTCGGCGGGGATGTACGGCGGATTGGAAACGACGACGTCGAACGTTCCGTCGTGCGCGGACAGCGCGGTGCGCAGGTCCTCCCGCAGGAGGGTGACGCCCAGCGGCGCCAGGTTCCGTTCGGCCCAGGCGTGGGCGAGGGCGCTCAGTTCCACCGCGTAGACGGTGGCCGTGGGAACTTCGCTGGCCACGGCGGCGGCGATCGCGCCGGAGCCGGTGCCCAGGTCCACCACTTTGGCCGCGGGCAGGGCGCGGGCGCGGTCGATTGCGTGCTGGGCAACGGTTTCGGTTTCCGGCCGCGGGACGAACACGCCCGGTCCCACCTGCAGTTCGAGATGCCGGAAATAGGCGCGGCCGGTGATGTGCTGCAGCGGGATGCGGGTGGCCCGCTCGGCCACCATTGGTGGCGGTGTTGTAGACGGTTGCAAGAACTTCATTCTGTTCGTCGGTGGCGTTGATTTCGTAGCAATGTAGGCCATTGCGCCGCCCGCGATAGA
>NZ_JBNHGF010000287.1:0-3557 GCF_059091005.1 Arthrobacter sp. Y3223164 | reverse complement strand
GAGCCCACGGTGCCGGCCCGCAGGTGGCTGGCCGTGAGCAGGCCCGCGCCTCCCGCCACGCCGGCGATGCCGGCCCCAACAAGTACCCCAAAAACACGCCGCGAGAGACCGGACGGCAAGCTCGCGCTGCTGTCCGGCCCCGGCACGACCGCGCTATCCCCATAGAGCGTCGTCATTGCTTTACCGCTTCCCATTCCCCCAAACCTGTAGGCACCCATCCTTGCCGCGCGGGCTTGGGAAAAACTGGTGGGATGCGAACGGCCGCGCCGCCCCGTCATACTGGGACCATGAGCCTCACAGCCGGTCTCCCTGCCCGCCCGGAGCAGCCGCCCATCGGCCTGCTGCTGGACGTCGACGGCCCGCTTTCATCGACGGTGACCCGGACCGTGCCGGCGGAGATCATCCACTCGCTGCTCGTGATGGCCAAACGCGGCTGGCCGATCGTGTTCAACACCGGACGGTCGGACCAGTTCATCAAAGAGCAGGTGATGGAGCCGATGCTGGCCGCCGGGATGCCGCCGGAGGTGCGCTGCTATGCGGTGTGCGAAAAGGGCGCCGTCTGGTTCAGCTTCACGGCGGCCGGCCCGGGCACGATCCACGTGGACCATGCGCTGGCTCCGCCGCAGGAGTTCGCCGCCGAGGTGCGCGAGCTGGTCCGCTCCGGCTATTCAAGCCACATGTTCTTCGACGAAACCAAGCGGGCCATGGTCTCCGTGGAGCAGGTGGTGGGGACGGAAAACCGGGAGTACCGCCAGGTGCAGGAAAAGTTCGACGCCGAGGTCCTGGCCCTGATGTCCAGGTTCGGCATGGGTGCCACGCGCCTGGACCAGCACCTGCCGGACAGCGACGACCAAATCGACTACCGGGTGGACCCGAACATCATCGCCACCGACATCGAGTCGGTGCAGCTGGGCAAGGACCTGGGCGCCGAGCGGGCGCTGGAAATGCTGGCCGCGGACGGCGTGGTGCCTCACGCTTGGCGGACGATGGGCGATTCGCGCACCGACTACGCGATGTCCGACCTGCTGCACCACAACGGGCACGCGGTGCTGCACGTGGACGTCCGCCCCGACGACGGGGTCCCGCAGAAGCCGTACCCGGTGCTGACCGCGGCGCACCTGGGCTTCCCGAGGGCCGTGCACGAAGAGGCCGGCGCGGCGTTCCTGCGGACGTGGGCGGCGATCGCGCAGACGTTGTAGGGCTTCCCGCGTTGGCGGTCCCGCCGTCGGGCCGTAACACGGCGAAATACGGGGCGCATTCCACGCCGATTCCGGCCGCGAGTCAAGCGAAACTGTGCCGCCGCAGCAAAACGTAACGTCCGTAACAATTGACTCCGGGCCCGATGCTAGTCTGCCTTCCATGAACGCACTTCAGGGGAGCATTCCAGTACTCGACATGAGCACCGCCCGCCTTGCGGACGGCAGCTTCAACCCGGTCTTCATCGACCAGCTGCGCGACGCCGCGCACCGCGTCGGGTTCTTCCAGATCACCGGTTACGGCGCGGCCGAGGGCCAGGTAGCGGAGCTCTTCGACGCGATGAAGCGCTTCTTTGACCTGCCGCTGGAAGAGCGGCTGAAGCTGGACAACCGAAACTCCCCGCATTTCCGCGGCTACACCCGCATGGGCACCGAGCGGACCCAGGGCCGCGCCGATGCCCGCGAGCAGCTGGACTACTCGCCCGAGAGCGAGCCGGTCACCGACTACCCCGAGGACCAGAAGTACTGGCTGCTGCGCGGCCCGAACCAGTGGCCGGACGCCGTGCAGCCGGACCTGCGCGAGAAGGCCATGGCCTGGGCGGAGCTGATGTCCACGGTGGGCCATGACCTGCTCTCGGCCATCGGCGTCGGGCTGGGCCTGCCGGAAGACTACTTCGACGAGCCGTTCGCCGGCACCCCGCACTGGATGGGCAAGCTGGTGCACTACGTGGGCGGCGTGGTGGAGGAAGCCGGCGACCAGGGCGTGGGCGTGCACGCCGACTACGGCTTCGTCACCCTGCTGCTGCAGGACATGGTGGGCGGGCTCGAGGTGCGGCCGCCGGAGTCCGATGAGTGGCTGCCGGTCGAGCCGATCGAGGGTGCCCTGGTGGTGAACCTGGGCGAAATGCTCGAGGTCGCCACTGACGGCTACATCACCGCCACCGTCCACCGCGTGCAGGCTCCGCCGCCCGGCGTGGACCGCTACTCGGTGCCGTTCTTCTGGTCGCCGCGCTTGGATGCCGTGATCGACCCGGTGCCGCTGCCGGACGAGCTCAAGGCCGAGTCCCGCGGCCGCACCGACGACCCCACCAACCCGATGCTCTCCAGCTTCGGCGCCAACATGCTCAAGGGCCGGCTGCGCGCCCACCCGGACGTGACCGAGAAGTTCTATCCGGAGCTGCTCGCCAAGAAGTAGGCGCGGTAGATCGCCGGGGGTGCCGGGGGCTCCGGGCCGCCGGTTCCGGGCCCCAAGACTCCGGCCCCCCCCGGTTCCAGGCCCCAAGACTCCGGGCCGCCGGTTCCGGGCCCCAAGACTCCGGGCCGCCGGTTCCGGGCCCCAAGACTTCTGGCCCGCCGGTTCAGGGCCGCCGGCTGATGTTTCCCATGGTGTGTGCGGCGCTCGGCGTCGCACGCACCATTCTTCTGGGCGCGGGCTCTGCCCACCCGGTGCGCGCCCGTTCGCGCTCGCCCATAATGGCTGTGTGGGCAACATCCTGACCCGCTGGCGCGAAGAACTGCGGGGCACATTTTCCGGGCAGAGCGACACGATCCCGCAGTGGGAGCTGGACTTGGAGAACGGCGACGACGCGGGCTACTTCGCGCCCGATTCGGCCGTCTGGGCAGTCCACGGCTCGATGCCCACGCTGGTTGCCGGCATCCGTTCGCTGCTCACGCAGACGCTGCATCCCGGCGCGCTGGCCGGCGTGCATGACTTCTCCGCCTACCGCGATGATCCGCTGGGGCGCCTCGCCAATACCATCCGGTGGATTTTCACCGTCACGTACGGCGACACCGCTGCGGCACGCTCCGCCTGCGACCTGGTGTTGCGCCTCCATGAACGCGTCCGCGGAACCTACACCGACTCGGCCGGCGGACAGCAACCGTACTTTGCCAACGACCCCCACCTGTTGCGGTGGGTGCACCTGACCTTCACGGACGCCTTCGTCACCGCGCACCTTGCCTACGGCCGACGGTTCCCGGGTGGTCCGGACCGCTATGTGGCCGAATGGGCCAAGGCCGGCGAGCTCATGCAGGTCTCGGACCCGCCCCGCACTTATGCGGAACTGCGCGCCCAACTGGCCGGCTTCGCCCCGGAGCTCGCCTCATCGCCCAACATGGAGGAGACGGTCGCGTTTGTCAGGCGGCCGCCGCTGCCCCGCTCGCAACGGCTGGGCTACCGCATCCTGTTCGCCGCCGCCGTCGAAACGCTGCCCGAGGAGCACCGCCGCCTGCTGGGGTTGCGCCCGACCACTCCCCTGCCGCTGCGGATCCTCATCAAGCCCGCCACCCAGCTCGTCCTAGGCGTCGTCCGGCTGGGGCTGAGCAAGACCGGGCCGAGCGAAGCCGCCGCTCGCCGCCGCC
>NZ_JBNHGF010000286.1:0-3571 GCF_059091005.1 Arthrobacter sp. Y3223164 | reverse complement strand
GTCGACAGTCTACTGATGCAGAGCACAAGCGACGAGACGGTAGCCTTAACTCTTGCTATAGAAAAACGTCCGCGTGCGCACGCGATCACACACGGACCAGGGCAGGGAACTGCGTCCCGAGGGCCTGGAAGTCGCCGTTTTGGACCGCGACCCGCTGTCCACCCGGGGGAGCCGGCGCGCCTTCCGCCGGTTGCCGACCGCTGAACTGCACCGGATATTAGGCGAGGGAATGGACGGCTAGCCATGGACCGACGCATCTTCGGGATCGAGACCGAATTCGGCATTTCCTATTCGGCGCCGGATTCGCGCCCGCTCTCGCCCGAAGAGGTGGCCCGCTACCTCTTCCGCAAGGTGGTCACGTGGGGCAGGTCGTCCAACGTGTTCCTGACCAACGGGTCCCGGCTGTACCTGGACGTCGGGTCCCATCCCGAGTACGCGACCGCGGAATGCGACGACGTCGCCCAACTGGTGGCGCAGGACCGGGCGGGGGAACTGATCCTCGAAGACCTGATGAACGAAGCCCAGGAGCGCCTGGCGCGGGAGGGCTTCGGCGGCAGCGTCTACCTGTTCAAGAACAACACCGATTCTGCCGGGAATTCCTACGGCAGCCACGAAAACTACCTGATCCCGCGCAAACTGGAATTCTCCCGGCTGGCCGACATCATGATCCCGTTCCTGGTGACGCGGCAGATCCTGGTCGGCGCCGGCAAGGTGCTCAAGACGCAGAACGGCTCCATCTTCGCCTTCTCCCAGCGCGCCGACCACATTTGGGAGGGCGTCTCGTCCGCCACCACCAGGTCACGGCCCATCATCAACACGAGGGACGAACCGCACGCAGACGCCGAGTACTACCGGCGGCTGCATGTCATCAACGGCGACTCAAACATGTCCGAGTCCACCACCATGCTCAAGGTCGGGACGGTGGACCTGCTCCTGCGGATGATCGAAGCAGGGGTCATCATGCGCGACCTCCGGCTGGAAAACCCGATCCGCAGCATCCGGGACATCTCGCACGACCTGACCGGCCGCAGGCCGCTGAAGCTGGCCAGCGGGCGGGAGATGTCTGCGCTGGCCATGCAGCAGGAATACCTGGCCAAGGCGCGCGGGTTCGTCCAGGCCAACGGGGCACACAGCCCGCACGTGGAACGCATCCTCGATTTGTGGGAACGGACCCTGGCGGCCGTCGAATCGGGCGACCACCGCGGCATCGAGCGGGAGATCGACTGGGCCATCAAGAAGCGGCTGATCAACCGGATCATGGACCGCCAGGCCATCGACCTGGATCACCCGCGGATCGCGCAGGTGGATCTGACCTACCACGACATCTCCAGCCGGCGCGGCCTCTACCACCTGCTGCAGGCACGCGGGGAGGTGGCCCGGGTGGTGGAGGAACAGGACGTCAAGGACGCCGTGGACCGGCCGCCGCAGACCACCCGCGCCAAGCTGCGCGGCGACTTCGTCCGCGCGGCCCGGGAAAACGGCCGCGACTTCACGGTCGACTGGGTCCACCTGAAGCTCAACGACCGCTCCCAGCAGACCATCCTCTGCAAGGATCCGTTCAAAAGCGAGGACCCCAGGGTCGAGGCGCTGCTCGCCACCTTGTGACCTCCGCCCCGTATTCCAAGCGGATCACCAGATTTCTCTGCGAGAATGTCCCGTGCCCGCAAGTTCCGCGATAAGAAAGTCGATTGTGCGCAAAATACTCTCCATCCTCCTGCCGGCCGCCCTGCTGCTCACCGCGTGCGGCGGCAACGGCGATTCGGGTTCGGACAGCCTGGATGACATCTCCGTGACCTCCGGCGCCGAAGGCGCCGCCCCCGCCGTCGAATTCGCCGCGCCGCTGGAACTGCCCGAATCCCGGGCCGAAGTCATCACCGAAGGCGAGGGGGACGGTGCTGCCGCGGGCCAGTGGATCCGCTACCGGCTGCTGGCCAAGGACGCTGTCACCGGGGAACAGTTGGTCGAGACCTACTCCGGCCTGGCGGACCAGACGGTGGAACTGAGCAAGGATCTGGAAGCTGCCGATCCGACGCTGTACGGGGCTCTGCTGGGCTCCAACCCGGGCAGCCAGATCGCTTACTACCTGCAGCCTCCGGAAACCGCCGGCGCGTCCGCGCCGGCGCAAAACCCGCAACTGTTCGTCCTGACCGTGGAGGATGTCAAGGACAAGGCCGTCAAGGCAAGTCCCGCCGAGGTCGCCGAGCTGGAGAAGGCCGGCAAACTTCCCGAGATCACCCTCGACGGCGAGGGCGTCCCCTCGGTCAAGATCCCTGAAGGCAACGACGCGCCGGAGAACCTCATCGTCAAGGTCATCGAAGAAGGCAAGGGCAAGGAAGCCACCGCTTCCAGCACGGTTAGGGCCAATTACGCCGGATGGAACTGGGCCAAGGGCACCGAATTCGATTCCAGCTATTCCCGCGGGGAAGCCACCGAGTTCCCGCTCAACCGAGTCATCGAAGGTTGGACCAAGGGTTTGACCGGCCTGAAGGAAGGTGCCAAGGTCATGCTGTCCATTCCCACCGAGATGGCCTATGTGCAGGGCCAGGGAGATGCCGTGGGGGACCTCATCTTCTATGTGGAGCTTACGGACGTCCGGTAGGGGATGCCGCACCGTGCGGTAACGTAGCCGACGCAGCACCAGATACACGTCAAGCAAGAGAGGTTCAGCATGTCTTTTGGCAAGCGCGAATACGACCGCACCAAACCCGAGATCGACTTCCCGGGGACCGAAACCCCGCAGGACCTGGTGATCGAAGACATCATCGTGGGAGACGGCGCCGAGGCCAAGGCCGGCGACACCGTGTCCACCCACTACGTGGGCGTCGCCTGGTCCACCGGTGAAGAGTTCGACGCATCGTGGAACCGCGGCGCACCGCTGGACTTCCGCGTTGGCGTCGGCCAAGTCATCCAGGGCTGGGACCAGGGCCTGCTGGGCATGAAGGTGGGCGGCCGCCGCCGGCTGGAGATCCCGGCGCACCTCGCATACGGCGACCGCGGCGCCGGGTCCGCGATCGCGCCGGGCGAATCGCTGATCTTCGTGGTGGACCTGCTCGGCGTCCGCTGAGCCCACAGACCGGCAGCCGGGGGCGGAGCGACGGAGAACGTTAGTTCATCGTTACTCCGCCCCTTCGGCGTTGACTTCGCCCCGAAACCCTCCAGCCAGTAACGTTTCAACTATGTCCGCCTCCAAGACCGAACGACTCCTCAACCTGCTGATCGCGCTGCTGGAACGCCGCCGGGGCTACAGCAAGGAAGAGCTGCGCGCGCTGATCCCGCCGTATCGCGAGGCGACCAGCGACGACGCCTTCAACCGGCTGTTCGAGCGGGACAAAGAGGACCTGCGGGAAATGGGCATCCCGGTGGAGACGTTCCCGGACGACACGCTCTACGAAAACGACAACAGCGGGCTGCGGTACCGGATCGACCGGCACAAGTACCGGTTGCCGGAACTCCACTTCACCGCCCGGGAGAGCGCGGTGCTCTCGCTGGCCTCCCGCTTGTGGCAGCAGGCCTCGCTGGGGTCGGCAGCCGCCCGGGCCGTCCGCCGGCTCGACGTGCACGGAGCCCTGGC
>NZ_JBNHGF010000285.1:0-3589 GCF_059091005.1 Arthrobacter sp. Y3223164 | reverse complement strand
TGTCGCCGAAGGCGCCGCCCTGGGCGCCTATGACTTCAGCGATCACCGCACCCGGGCGGCCGGGGCCCGCGGCCCGGTGGCGGAAGCCACCGTCATCACGCCGGTTGCCGGCGACAAGGAACTGGCGAAGGCACTCAAGCGGGCCTCGGTGCTGGGACGGGCGGTCAATGCGACGCGCTCCCTGGTCAACCAGCCGCCGAGCCACTTGTACCCGGAGACGTTCGCCGAGGCTGCCACCCAGATGGCCCGGAACCTGCCGGTCAAGGTCACCGTCCTGGACGAGGGACGGCTGGCGAAAGACGGTTACGGGGGCCTGACCGGCGTCGGCAAGGGATCCAGCCGCCCGCCCCGCCTGGTCAAGGTGGAATACGCGCCGGTCCGGGCCAAGGCGAAGCTCGCCTTCGTGGGCAAGGGCATCACCTTCGACTCCGGCGGCCTCTCGCTCAAGCCCGCCACCGGCATGATGACCATGAAGTGCGACATGGCAGGCGCGGCCGTGGTGCTGAACGCCGTCCTGGCGATCGCCGAGCTGGGACTGCCGGTGAAGGCCACGGCCTGGCTTTGCCTGGCGGAGAACATGCCGTCCGGCACCGCGTCCCGGCCCTCCGACGTACTAACCATGTACGGCGGCAAGACGGTGGAAGTGCTGAACACCGACGCCGAAGGCCGGCTGGTCATGGCCGACGGACTGGCCGCCGCCAGTGAGGAACATCCCGACGTCCTGCTGGACGTCGCCACCCTGACGGGTGCGCAGATGGTCGCGCTGGGAAGCCGGGTGGCCGCGGTCATGGGCGACGAACCCGTGCGCGATGCCGTCAAGGCCGCCGCCGACCGGGCGGGGGAACTGTTCTGGCCGATGCCGCTGCCGGAGGAACTTCGTCCCAGCCTGGACTCGCAGGTGGCAGACCTGTCCAACATGGGCGACAAGTACGGCGGCATGCTGACGGCCGCGATCTTCCTGCGCGAGTTCGTGGGCGAATCCGGCGGCGCGCGCATCCCGTGGGCCCACCTCGACATTGCCGGCCCGGCCTTCAACGAAGGATCCCCGCACGGCTACACCCCGAAGGAGGGCACCGGCGTCGCCGTCCGCACGCTGGTGGCCTACGCCGAGGATGTAGTGGCCCGCAGCTCCTAAAGGCCCGCGCCTCGGAGCGCGCCCGCGTGAATCCGCACACAATCCGGCCTGTTGGGGCCGTCACCAACTAGATGATGGTATGCGGGAGGGCTAAGGTGAGACCCAACCAACTTCGTTCGTCAACCCCAATCAACTCATCGACGTGTCACCACACGTTGCGAACACGCGAGGGAGCGTTCACGTGGCCGATTCGGCAACAGCGCAAGAATTCGACATCCTGATCCTCGGCGGCGGCAGCGGCGGTTATGCCGCTGCCCTGCGCGCCGTGCAGCTGGGCTTCAGCGTCGGGCTGGTGGAAAAGGGCAAGCTCGGCGGCACCTGCCTGCACAACGGCTGCATCCCCACCAAGGCGCTGCTGCATTCCGCCGAGCTGGCCGACCACGCCAAGGACGCCGCGAAGTACGGCGTGAACGTGAGCCTCGATTCCATCGACATGGCTGCCGTCAATGCCTACAAGGACGGTGTCATCGCCGGGAAGTTCAAGGGCCTGACCGGCCTGGTCAAGTCCAAGGGCATCACCGTCATCGAAGGCGAAGGCAAGCTCGTCGGCAAGGACACCATCGAGGTCGGCGGCACCGCCTACAAGGGCAAGAACATCGTCCTGGCCACCGGCTCCTACTCCAAGACCCTCCCGGGCCTGGAAATCGGCGGCAAGGTCATCACGTCCGACCATGCCCTGAAGATGGACACCCTGCCCAAGAGCGCCGTGGTGCTCGGCGGCGGCGTCATCGGCGTCGAGTTCGCCTCGGTATGGAACTCGTTCGGCGTTGACGTCACCATCGTCGAGGGCCTGCCCTCGCTGGTGCCCAACGAGGACCCGGCGATCATCAAGCAGCTGGAGCGCGCGTTCAAGAAGCGCGGCATCAAGTTCAACACCGGCGTGTTCTTCGAAAAGGTGGAACAGAACGACGACGGCGTGGTGGTCACCCTGGCCGACGGCAAGACGTTCCAAGCCGACCTTATGCTGGTTGCCGTCGGGCGCGGACCGAGCACCGCGGGCCTGGGCTTCGAGGAAGCCGGCCTCACGGTTGACCGCGGCTTCGTGATCACCAACGAGCGGCTGCACACCGGTGTCGGCAACATCTACGCCGTCGGCGACATTGTCCCCGGCGTCCAGCTGGCCCACCGCGGATTCCAGCAGGGCATCTTCGTGGCCGAGGAGATTGCCGGCAACAAGCCGGCCCTCATCGAAGACATCAACATCCCGAAGGTCACCTACTGCGATCCGGAGATTGCCTCCGTCGGCCTCAACCAGCCGCAGGCCGAGGAGAAGTTCGGCAAGGACAACGTGGAGACCGTCGAGTACAACCTGGCCGGCAACGGCAAGAGCTCGATCCTGGGCACCAGCGGCATGATCAAGATGGTCCGCGAAAAGGACGGCCCCATTGTGGGCATGCACATGATCGGCGGCCGCATCGGCGAGCAGATCGGCGAGGCCCAGCTGATCGTCAGCTGGGAAGCCTACCCGGAGGACGTCGCGGCGCTCATCCACGCGCACCCCACGCAGAACGAGGCCCTCGGCGAGGCCGCCATGGCGCTGGCCGGCCGCCCGCTGCACGGCTAACAGGCCCTCTCCTGGTGCACCCGTCCCCGCCGGGCGGGTGCACTAGGCTCAAGACAAGACTCGATGTACCGGCCAGGCCGGAAAATAGACTCAAAGGAGAACGGGCACCACATGTCTGAAACCGTGAACTTGCCCGCCCTCGGTGAAAGCGTCACCGAAGGCACTGTCACTCGCTGGCTGAAACAGGTCGGCGACCGGGTCGAAGTCGACGAACCCCTGCTCGAGGTTTCCACCGACAAGGTCGACACCGAGATCCCCTCTCCGGTAGCCGGCGTGATCGAAGAGATCCTGGTCGCCGAGGACGAAACCGCCGACGTCGGAGCCCCGCTGGTGCGGATTGGCGACGGTTCCGGCTCCGGCGAGACCGCCGAAGAAGCGCCGGCGGCGCAGCAGGAGGCTGAAGCCCCCCAGCAGGAAGCCCCAGCACAGGAGGCCCCGAAGCAGGAGGAGCCCCGGCAGGAAGCCCCCGCCGAGGAGGCGCCCGCCGCCGGTTCCGGCGAAGGCACCGAAGTCACCCTCCCGGCCCTGGGCGAGAGCGTGACCGAGGGCACGGTCACCCGCTGGCTGAAGCAGGTGGGCGACACGGTCGAGGTCGATGAGCCGCTGCTCGAGGTCTCCACCGACAAGGTAGACACGGAGATTCCGTCCCCGGTGGCCGGCACGGTCCAGGAGATCAAGGTCGCCGAGGATGAGACCGCAGAGGTCGGTTCGGTGCTTGCCATCATCGGCACCGGCGCCGGCCCCGCCAAGGCGGAGCCGAAGGAAGCCGAGCCGGTGGCCGCCGCGCCTGCCGAGGAACGCGAAGCCCCGGTGGTTGAACCGTCCGCCGAACAGCCGGCCGCCGAAGCCCCGAAGGCCGAGGCTCCCAAGGCCGAAGCCCCCAAGGCCGA
>NZ_JBNHGF010000284.1:0-3602 GCF_059091005.1 Arthrobacter sp. Y3223164 | reverse complement strand
CCGGCGTCGCCGCCGGCGCGCAGCCGTGGCTCCAGCGGGATGCTTCCCAGCAGCGGTACCGGCTTCTCCAGCACGGCGGAGAGACGCCCGGCGACGGCAGTTCCGCCGCCGGAGCCGAAGACTTCCATCCTGGATCCGTCCGGCAGCGCCAGCCAGGACATGTTCTCGATGACTCCCGCCACCTGCTGACCGGTCTGCGCGGCGATGGCGCCGGCGCGTTCCGCCACCTCCGCCGCGGCGCCCTGCGGGGTGGTCACCACCAGGATCTGCGAGGACGGGAGCAGCTGCGCCACCGAGATCGCCACGTCCCCGGTGCCCGGAGGCAGGTCCAGGAACAGTGCATCCAGGTCGCCGAAATAGACGTCGGTGAGGAACTGCTCCAGGGCCCGGTGCAGCATGGGACCGCGCCAGGCCACCGGCTGGTTGCCTGAGACGAACATGCCGATCGAGATGACCTTCACGCCGTAGGCCACCGGCGGCAGGATCATCTCGTCCACCCGGGTGGGAGCCTGCGTGATGCCCAGCAGCCCGGGAACCGAGAAACCGTAGACATCGGCGTCGATGATGCCCACGCGCAAACCCTGGGCGGCCATGGCGCACGCGAGGTTGACGGTGACGCTCGACTTGCCCACCCCGCCCTTGCCGCTCGCCACGGCATAGATGCGGGTGAGCGAGGACGGATCGGCGAACGGATTGCCGCGGCCGGCACCGCGCAGCTGCTCCTTGAGCGCGTCGCGCTGCTGCGGCGTCATCACGTCCAGCTCCACCGCCACCCCGGAAACGCCCGGGACGGCAGCCAGGGCGTGCTCGATGTCGGCGGTGATGGTGCCGCGCAGCGGGCAGCCCGAGATGGTGAGCAGCACGCCGACGGTGACCCGTCCGGCGTCGTCAATCCGGACGTCCTTGAGCATGCCCAGCTCCGCGAGGGGCCGGCGCAGCTCCGGATCGATTACGGTTCCCAGCGCGCGCCGTACGGCGGCCGGGTCCGGGTGTTGCGACGGGTGTGGATCAGTCATGCATCAGTTCTCCTGGCCGCCGTGTTGGACGGGCGGCAGCTTGGGCAGCGAGGTGGTGGCATCGGAGGAACGGCGCCGGCCGCGGCGGCGTTCGTCCGCGGACTCGTCGTCCAACAGTTCTTCCAGCACCGAGCGCAGCTCGCTCCGGACGAAGTCACGCGTGGCCACTTCACGGATGGCGATCCGTAGCGCGGCCAGTTCGCGGGTCAGGTACTCGGTGTCCGCCAGATTGCGTTCGGCCCGCTGGCGGTCCTGCTGCAGCGAGACCTTGTCCCGGTCGTCCTGGCGGTTCTGCGCCAACAGCAGCAGCGGAGCGGCGTAGGAGGCCTGCAGCGAGAGCATCAGGGTCAACGCGGTGAAGCCCAGCGCGGCGCTGTCGAAGCGCAGGTGTGCGGGTCCGAACGTGTTCCAGGCCAGCCAGAGCGCACAGAAGACCGACATCCACATCAGGAACTGCGGGGTGCCCATGAAACGGGCGAAGGACTCCGTGGCCTTGCCGAAATAATCGGGGTTCGGCCGCAACCGGACCAGCAGGCGCGTACGGGTCTCCCGCGGGGTGTCCAGTCCCGCGACCTTGATTTTCCGGTCTGCCTTTTCAGCCAAAGCGTCCACCTCCGCTTACGGGGGAGTCGTCCTGCGCCCGCCAGTCGTCGGGCAGCAGATGGTCCAGCACGTCGTCAACGGTCACGGCGCCGACCAGCCGGCCGGAGCTGTTGACCACTGCCAGGGCATTCAGGTTGTAGGTTGCCAGGGTGCGGGCCACGTCGCTGACATCGGCCTGGTCCAGCACCGGCTCCAGGTCGGTATCCACGATGTTGCCCAGCGCCTCCGGCGGCGGGTAGCGCAGCAGCTGCTGGATGTGGACCACGCCCAGGTATTTCCCGGTGGGGGTCTCCAGCGGCGGCCGGCAGACGAAGATGGCCGACGCCAAGGCCGGCGTGAGCTCTTCGCGGCGCACATGCGCCAGGGCCTCGGCGACCGTGGCTTCCGGGGGCAGGATCACCGGCACCGGGGTCATCATGGAACCGGCGGTGTTTTCCTCATACTCCAGCAGGCGGCGGACGTCCTTTGCTTCTTCCGGCTCCATCAGCTGCAGCAGTTCTTCCTTCTGCTCCTCGGGCAGCTCGGCCAGCAGGTCGGCGGCGTCGTCGGGATCCATCTCCTCCAGCACGACGGCGGCGCGTTCGGCATCCAGCGACGTGAGGATCTGCACCTGGTCGTCGTCCGGCAGCTCCTGGAGCACATCCGCCAGACGGTCGTCCTGCAGCTCGCTCGCGACTTCCAGCCGGCGCTTCTGGGTCATCTCGTGCAGTGCCTCGGCGAAGTCGGCGGGCTTGAGGTCCTCGTGGCTGGCCACGAAGGTAGTGGCCGCCTGCGGTTCGTGCCTGGCGCCCTGGTAGGCCTCGTGCCAGTCCACGATCAGTGTTTCGTTGCGGCGCAGGCTGCGCAGCGGCGACGTCGAATGGCCGCGCCGGACGAAGAGCTGGGACACATACCAGTCGCCGTCGCGGGACTGTTCCATGCCGATGTCCAGGATGGTGGCGTCGCCGCTGCCGTCGGCGAGCGTGACGCGGCGGTCGAACATCTCGGCGACCACCAGGGTCTCGGCGCCGCGCTGCTCGAACCGGCGCAGGTTGACCAGCCCGGTGCAGATGACCTGCCCGGCGGTGATCGAGGTGATCCGGGTCATGGGGACGAACACGCGTTTCTTGCCGGGGACCTCGACCACCAGACCGACCACCAGGGGCGGCTTGGCGGGGCCGTAGTCGAGGACGACGACGTCGCGCAGCCGGCCCAGGCGGTCTCCGAGCGGGTCGAAGACGTCCAGGCCGAGCAGCCGGGCTACGAAGACGCGGTTGGTTTTTGTGCTCACCCCTTTAGGCTACGTGCTGGGCCCGGAAATCCGGGATTTGGCGGGCCGGCTTTGCCTTGCTCCCGGCCGCCGCACTGGCGGAGGCTAAGGCAGCGCGGCGGTTCCCACGTTCACCTGAAGCGATACCCAAACCACCGGTTGCGTATATCAGCGACAATGGGGGTATGTCGATGCTTGGCCGTACAGATTCCCGGGACCCCAGCCGTACCCTTCCGCAGGGCGAGTTGATCGGAAACTACCGCTCGTATCTGGATGCTCAGAAAGTGGTGGACTACCTCGCGGACGAGGAATTCCCCGTCCAGCACGTGACCATCGTCGGCAACGACCTGAAGACGGTCGAGCGGGTGACCGGCAAGCTCAGCTATCCGCGGGTTGCCCTCTCCGGCGCGGCCACCGGCGCGTGGTTCGGCCTGTTCGTCGGCTTGCTGCTGATGCTCTTCGGCGGCGGCGAAACCTTTGTGCTGCTGATCTCGTCGATGGCCATGGGCGCGGCCTTCTGGATGCTGTTCGGCATCATTTCCTACGCGCTGCAGCGCGGCAAGCGGGACTTCACCTCCACCAACCAGGTGATCGCCACCAGCTATGACGTGGTGGTCTCCACCGAGGTGGCACACGAGGCCCGGCGGTTGGCCGCGCAGCTGCCGATGGCCGGAACCGCGGTTCCCGGCCGCCCGGCTAACCACGGGCAGTCGCCCGTCGGGCCGCAGCCGCCT
>NZ_JBNHGF010000283.1:0-3674 GCF_059091005.1 Arthrobacter sp. Y3223164 | reverse complement strand
CGAAGCCGACCGCCGCCAGACCATCGCCGAACGCCGGGCGGCCGAGAAGCAGCGCGCCACCAGCGGCGCGGGCCGCGGGTCCGACAAGGAGAGCAACTAAATGGCCAACTTTGCTAAGTGGGGCAACGATCTCTACACCGGCAAGCGCTCCTACGACTTTGTCTCCAAGTACAGGCTCTGGTTCGGCATTGCCGCCGCCGCGATCCTCCTGTCCATCGTGGTGCCGTTCGTCAAGGGCGGGTTCAACCTGGGCATCGACTTCCGCGGCGGCTCCGAGTTCACCGTGTCCAACGTGGAAAACACCGACGTCGGCCCCGGCGAGGCGGCCGTGGCCCAAGTCGCGGCGGATGCCGATCCCCGGGTGACGAACATCGCCCCGGGGACCATGCGGATCCAGACCGAGCGGCTGGACGACGACCAGACCCTGGAACTGCGCGACGCCCTCGTCGAAGCCTACGACGTCGAGTCAGACGAGGTGACGTCCTCGTATGTCGGTCCCACCTGGGGTGCGGACGTCACCCGGCAGGCGATCTGGGGCCTGGTGGTGTTCGTTGTGCTGGCGGCGATCATGATGGCGTTGTACTTCCGGACCTGGAAGATGTCCGTCGCCGCGCTCAGCGGCCTGGTGGTGGTGCTCATCGTGACCGCCGGCATCTATTCGCTGAGCGACTTCGAGGTGACGCCCTCGGCGATCATCGGCTTCCTGACCATTTTGGGGTACTCGCTGTACGACACGGTGGTGGTCTTCGACAAGATCCGCGAGAACACGGAAGACCTGGACAAGTCCACCAGGAGGACCTTCGCGGAGGAGGTCAATCTCGCCGTGAACCAGACTCTGGTCCGGTCCATCAACACCTCCGTGGTCGCCGTCCTGCCGGTCGCCGCCATCTTGTTCATCGGCGCGTTCCTGCTCGGCGCCGGCACGTTGAAGGACGTGTCCCTGGCACTGTTCATCGGCATCATCATCGGCACCGCCACCACAATCTTCATTGCGGCGCCGATGTATGCGCGGCTCCGGGCCAAGGAACCGGCGCTGCTCAAGCAGGCCAAGAAGGTGGAAGAACGGCGCCGCACCGAGGCCGCCCCCGTCGGGTGATGCCGCACCGGAACGACCGGGCCGCCGGACGAGCATAGAATGGTTTGCGGAACAGTGCTGGGCTGTGCGCCGCTGCCTTGCGGGCTGTAGCGTCGGTTCCAGGACTCATCGGGAAGGCGGGAAGGATTGGCCGAACACCTCAGGTCGACAGACCAGGCCAGTGACGCCGGTGTGACACCGGATCCTGGTCCTTCTGTGGTGCCCGCGGCCGCCGAAGTCCCGGGCAACGCACCGGTCCGCCATGCCTTCCCGGGGCGCCGGGAACGGACGATGTCCCGGCTTGCCCGGCTGGCCGGCCGGGGCGGGACCAGCTACTCGCCCATCCTGGAGCCGCTGCTGCGCACCGTCCGGGCCAACAACCCGCGCGAGGACTTCGACCTGATCCACCGCGCCTTCGTGGTGGCTGAGCGCAGCCACCGCGGGCAGAAACGCAAGAGCGGCGACCCGTACATCACCCACCCGGTGGCTGTGGCCACGATCCTCGCGGAACTGGGCATGACGGGCACGACGCTGGCCGCCGCCCTGCTGCACGACACCGTCGAAGACACCGAGTACACGCTCGCCGACCTGAAGGCGGAGTTCGGTCCGGAGATTGCGATGCTGGTGGACGGCGTCACCAAGCTGGACAAGGTGCAGTTCGGCGACGCGGCCCAGTCCGAGACCGTGCGCAAGATGGTCGTGGCGATGGCCAAGGACATCCGCGTCCTGGTGATCAAGCTGGCCGACCGGTTGCACAACGCCCGGACCTGGCGCTTTGTCTCGCCGGAGTCGTCGGCGAAGAAGGCGCGCGAAACCCTGGAGATCTTCGCCCCGTTGGCGCACCGGCTGGGCATGAACACCATCAAGTGGGAGCTTGAAGATCTCTCCTTCGCGGCCCTGCACCCGAAGGTCTACGAAGAGATCGTGCGGATGGTGGGGGAGCGCACCCCCGAACGGGAGAAGTACCTGACGACGCTGCGCACCAAGATCGGCGACGACCTGCGCGCCGTGAAGATCAAGGCCACGATTACCGGCCGGCCCAAGCACTACTACTCCATCTACCAGAAGATGATCGTGCGGGGTAAGGACTTCGACGACATCCACGACCTGATGGGCATCCGGGTACTGGTGGATACGGTCCGCGACTGCTACGCGGCACTCGGTGCCCTGCATGCGCGCTGGAACCCGCTGCCCGGCCGGTTCAAAGACTACATCGCCATGCCCAAGTTCAACATGTACCAGTCGCTGCACACCACGGTGATCGGCCCGGGCGGCAAGCCGGTGGAAATCCAGATCCGCACCCACGAGATGCACCGCCGCGCCGAGTACGGCGTCGCGGCCCACTGGAAGTACAAGGACATCGCCCGCGGCGGGACGGCCGACGGCGGTGACATGGGCTGGCTGCGCAGCCTGGTCGACTGGCAGCAGGAGACCAGCGACCCCGCCGAGTTCCTGGACTCCCTCCGGTTCGAAATCAACGCCAAGGAAGTCTTCGTCTTCACGCCCAAGGGCGAAGTCATGGCGCTGCCGGCAGGATCAACGCCGGTGGACTTCGCCTATGCCGTGCACACCGAGGTCGGCCACCGCACCATCGGTGCGCGGGTCAACGGCAAGCTGGTCCCGCTGAACAGCGAACTCAGCCACGGCGACTGGGTGGAGATCTTCACCTCCAAGGCGGAGGGCGCCGGTCCCAGCCAGGATTGGCAGGGCTTCGTCAAGAGCCCGCGGGCACGGAACAAGATCCGCCAATGGTTCACCAAGGAGCGCCGCGAAGAGGCGATCGAAAAGGGCAAGGACCAGCTCACCCGCGCCATGCGGAAGCAGAACCTGCCGCTGCAGAAGATGATGACGCACGACGCGTTGATGTCGGTGGCGCAGGAACTTCACCACGCCGACGTGTCGGCGCTGTACGCCGCCGTGGGCGACGGCCACACGTCCGCCCAGAACGTGATCGAGCACTTGGTCGGCCTGCTCGGCGGACGCGAGGCGGTCGAGGAGGCCGAGCCGTCGCTCCCGACGACGGTCAGGCGGCCGAAGCATCCGGACTCCGGCGTCACCGTCGTGGGGGTCGGCGACGTCTGGGTCAAGCTGGCCCGGTGCTGCACCCCGGTCCCGCCGGATCCCATCATCGGGTTCGTCACCCGGGGCTCGGGGGTGTCGGTGCACCGGTCCGACTGCCGCAACGTGGCGGAACTGCGCGAAAGCCCCGACCGGATCGTCGATGTCGCCTGGGCGCCCACCCAGTCCAGCGTGTTCCTGGTGGAGATCCAGGTCGAGGCGCTGGACCGCAAGAGCCTGCTCTCCGATGTCACCCGGGTGCTCGCCGAGAACCATGTCAATATCCTCTCCGCCACGGTGCATACCTCGAGCGACCGGCTCGCGATCTCGCGGTTCTCCTTCGAGATGGGCGACCCGAAGTACCTCAGCCATGTGCTCAGCGCGGTCCGGCGCATCGACGGCGTCTACGACGTGTACCGCACCTCGGGGTCCCAGCGCCGCTGATCCGCCCGCCCGCGGTGGGACGCCACTCCGCGGCCGCCTCGCAGGAGCGTTCCCGCCGTCAGGCCGTACCCGTCGCCGAGTCCAGGCGCTGCAGGGC
>NZ_JBNHGF010000282.1:0-3683 GCF_059091005.1 Arthrobacter sp. Y3223164 | reverse complement strand
CAGGCTTGCGGCCGGGCCTGCCGCCGCCGGCCGCTCACCGGCAGCGACGACGGCGATCGCACGCACCAGCGTCTCGCGGGCCGACGTCTTCAGGGAATGGTCGTCCGCGAGCATCTCGATCAGCTCGTTCACCGCCGTCCGGGCCAGCTTCGAGGTGGGGAGCCAGGGCAGGGCCGCCCGCCAGGCGGCGAAGGCCCACAGCAGCAGGTCGTGGCGCTGTTCCAGGTGCGCCTTTTCGTGCGTCATGACCGCGTGCAGTTCGTCCGGCGAGAGCAACTCGAGCAGGCCGTTCGAGAGCACCGTGACGGAGCCGCCGCCGCCGGGCAGGCAGTAGGCCACCGGCGCCGGGTGGTTGATCACCAGGGTGCGCGGGGAGTCTTCGGACGGGGAGCTCAGCAGATTCAGCAGGTCGCGGTGCCGGCCGCGCTGTTTGCGGATCTTGTAGTAGGTCAGCAGCAGCGTGAAGACCAGGTGCACGGTCAGCAGCAGGGCGGCGCTGAGCGCGAACACGTGCACCAGGTCCAGGCCGGTATCCGCACTGTCGTCCAGCAGAAGGCCGGTCAGGCCCCGGAGGCCGGCCAGCAGGTGGTCTCCCAGCGGTTCCAAGCCCCACGTCAGCATGGCGCCGATCATGGACAGGCCGCCGGCCAGGGCGATGGCCTGCCAAAGCACCAGCGCCGTCCCGGGACTGCGGGCCGTCCAACGTGCCCGCGAGAGCAGGATGGGAGCAGGCCACGCCAAAATGACCGCCATGGCGGCCAGCAGGTAGGAGGCCAGGAACATTCAGCTCAGTTGGAAGAGAGGATCTTGCGCAGGGTTTCCGCTTCCTCGTCGCTGACCGTCCCGATAAAGCGGGCCAAGACGGCCTCGCGGTCCGGGGCCGAGCCCAGGACCTCGTGCATCAGCTCCACGGTGTGCTCTTCACGGCTTGTCACCGCCCGGTAGCGGTGCGGGCGGATGTCGCGGCCGCGCTGGACCAGGCCCTTCTTCTCGAGCCGGGACAGAACGGTCAGCACCGTGGTGACGGCCAGCTCCTTGCCGTCCGCCCCGTCCGCGGAGACCTGCGCCAACGTGTCGCGCAGCTCATTGGCGGTCAGTCCGGCCTCGGCCGGATCGGCGGCGTTCTGGGACCACAGCACGTCCATGACCGCCCGTTCCAAATCTCCGAGAGTAGCCATCTGGTTCCTTTTCGTCTCTTAACGTCGCATCAACGGCGCGCAGAACCTTTCTACGACCGTGCTCTTGGTCTCTAATTTACCGTCTTTCGTGCAAATGTTCTACAGTTCGTAGAAGATTAAGTTCTACGGCGTGTAGAAATGAGGCGTGTAGAAATGAGTTCCGGAGTAGTCCGGAACCCAGGTCAGTCCGGGAGGCAGCGGCAATGGAAGCACTTGAAATCGCGCGGTGGCAGTTCGGTATCACCACCGTCTACCACTTCCTCATGGTGCCGCTGACCATCGGCCTGGGACTGCTCGTCGCGATCATGCACACGGCCTGGTACCGCACCGGCAAGGACCAGTACCTGCGGATGACCAAGTTCTGGGGCAAGCTGTTCCTGATTAACTTCATCATGGGCGTGGCCACCGGCCTGGTCCAGGAATTCCAGTTCGGCATGGCCTGGAGCGAATACAGCCGCTTCGTCGGCGACGTCTTCGGTGCGCCGCTGGCCATGGAAGCCCTGCTCGCGTTCTTCGTCGAGTCCATCTTCCTGGGCCTGTGGATTTTCGGCTGGGGCCGGCTGCCCAAAGCGGTGCACCTGCTCAGCATCTGGGGTGCCTCGCTGGCCACCGTCGCTTCGGCCTACTTCATCCTGGCCGCCAACTCCTGGATGCAGCACCCGGTCGGCGTCGAAATGATCGACGGTCGGCCGGTCATGGTGGACGTCTGGGCCGTGCTGACCAACAACACGCTGCTGGTGGCCTTCCCGCACACCATCTTCGGCGCCACCTCGGTGGCCGGCGGTTTCCTGCTGGGCATCAGCTGGTACCACCTGTGGAAGCGCCGCCGCGACGGCATCGACACCGTGGGCCCGGACGGCACGGTAGTCGTCGGATCCGACCCGGCGCGCGGCAGGGATGCGGCCGACCACAAGGTCTGGCTCCGCTCGCTGCGGATCGGCGCCGTCGTCGCGGTCGTCTCCTTCGCCGGGGTGTCCCTCACCGGGGACCTGCAGGCCAAACTGATGTTCCAGCAACAGCCCATGAAGATGGCCGCCGCGGAGGCCGCCTGCCACGACGGCACGGGCTTCTCCATCCTGACGGTCGGCGACCTCGGCTCCAACGACTGCGACGACATGGTCGCCGTGGTGGAGCTGCCCGGACTGCTCTCCTTCATGGCCAACGGCGACTTCGACACCGAGATCCGGGGCATCAACAGCCTGCTGCCGGAGTACCAGGAGCGCTTCGGAACGCACCTGCCCGACAACCCGATCTACGGCGAGCGCGCCGGCAGCGAAATCGACTACGTGCCGGTCATGGAAGTCACCTACTGGGGCTTCCGGATGATGATCACCTTCGGCATGCTGGCCGCCGCGGCCGCCGCCGTCGCCCTGTGGGTGGTGCGCAAGGGCACGGTGCCCGAATCGAAGTGGCTGATGCGGCTGGCCGTGTTCGGAATCCTTGCCCCGTTCGGTGCCAACTCGGCGGGCTGGATCTTCACCGAAATGGGCCGCCAGCCGTTCGTCGTGGCACCCAACCCGGATCCCGACGGCATCGACAACGTCTTTATGTTCACGGCCGCGGCCGTGTCGCCGGGCGTCTCGCTTGGGGAGCTGATTTTCTCGCTCAGCGCCTTCACCTTGGTCTACGGCTCGCTGCTGGTGGTGGAAGTGAAGCTGCTCGCCGCCTACTGCCGCGGCGGTGTGCCGGCGGCAATGCCCGAGCTGCTGCCCGCGGCGTCCGCGGATGGCACGGGCACGGACGACGACGGCGGCACCGGCGGCCGCGGCAAGGACGGAGATGGAACGGACGGGAACGGAAAAGACCCTGATGACGTGCTCGCTTTCGCGTACTGAACCGGCTCCTACGGATCGATAAGGACGACTCATGGAAACCCTGCCCACCATCTGGTTCATTGTCATCGCCTTCTTCTGGACCGGGTACCTGTTCCTGGAAGGATTCGACCTCGGCGTCGGCATGATGATGCGCGGCTTCGCCCGGAACAACACGGAACGCCGCGTGCTGCTCAACACCATCGGCCCGGTCTGGGACGGCAACGAAGTCTGGCTGGTCACCGCGGGGGCCGCCACATTCGCGGCCTTCCCCGAGTGGTACGCCGCCCTGTTCTCCGGTCTGTACCTCCCGCTGGTGCTCGTGCTGCTGGCCCTGATCTTCCGCGCCGTCGGGATCGAATACCGCGGCAAGGTGGACACGGACCGGTGGCGGGCGCGCTGGGACTGGGCGATCGCGCTGGGCTCGTTGGTCGCGGCCTTCGGCGTCGGGGCCATGCTCGGCCTGACCACCACCGGCCTGCCGCTCAACGCCAACGGCGACCGGGTGGGCGGACCGTTCGCCTGGTTCAACGGCTACGCCGTGCTCGGCGGGCTGGCGGTGGTCGGCTTCAGCCTGGTCCACGCGGCGGCGTTCCTGGCACTGAAGACCGACGGCGAGGTCCGGTTGCGGGCCAAGGCACTGGTCCTGCGCTGGCTGCCGGTGGCGCTGCTGCCGATGGCCGCCTGGGCCGCC
>NZ_JBNHGF010000281.1:0-3725 GCF_059091005.1 Arthrobacter sp. Y3223164 | reverse complement strand
TGCTCCTGTTGTTTGAGAACTCAATAGTGTGCCAAGTTTGTTGATACCAATTATTTATTGGTTGAAAGTGCCGTGGCGTGCCGCCCCTGTGGTGTGTCGCGGTTTTATCAGCCTGGTTTGAATTTAGTGCAGTGTCTTCGGTCGTTTTCCCGGCCGTTGGTGCTGTGTCTGTTTGAAACATTAACGGAGAGTTTGATCCTGGCTCAGGACGAACGCTGGCGGCGTGCTTAACACATGCAAGTCGAACGATGATCCGGTGCTTGCACCGGGGATTAGTGGCGAACGGGTGAGTAACACGTGAGTAACCTGCCCTTGACTCTGGGATAAGCCTGGGAAACCGGGTCTAATACCGGATATGACCTGTCACCGCATGGTGGCGGGTGGAAAGATTTTTCGGTCATGGATGGACTCGCGGCCTATCAGCTTGTTGGTGGGGTAATGGCCTACCAAGGCGACGACGGGTAGCCGGCCTGAGAGGGTGACCGGCCACACTGGGACTGAGACACGGCCCAGACTCCTACGGGAGGCAGCAGTGGGGAATATTGCACAATGGGCGAAAGCCTGATGCAGCGACGCCGCGTGAGGGATGAATGCCTTCGGGTTGTAAACCTCTTTCAGCAGGGAAGAAGCGAAAGTGACGGTACCTGCAGAAGAAGCGCCGGCTAACTACGTGCCAGCAGCCGCGGTAATACGTAGGGCGCAAGCGTTGTCCGGAATTATTGGGCGTAAAGAGCTCGTAGGCGGTTTGTCGCGTCTGCTGTGAAAGCCCGGGGCTCAACCCCGGGTCTGCAGTGGGTACGGGCAGACTAGAGTGCAGTAGGGGAGACTGGAATTCCTGGTGTAGCGGTGAAATGCGCAGATATCAGGAGGAACACCGATGGCGAAGGCAGGTCTCTGGGCTGTAACTGACGCTGAGGAGCGAAAGCATGGGGAGCGAACAGGATTAGATACCCTGGTAGTCCATGCCGTAAACGTTGGGCACTAGGTGTGGGGGACATTCCACGTTTTCCGCGCCGTAGCTAACGCATTAAGTGCCCCGCCTGGGGAGTACGGCCGCAAGGCTAAAACTCAAAGGAATTGACGGGGGCCCGCACAAGCGGCGGAGCATGCGGATTAATTCGATGCAACGCGAAGAACCTTACCAAGGCTTGACATGGGCCGGATCGGGCTGGAAACAGTCCTTCCCTTCGGGGCCGGTTCACAGGTGGTGCATGGTTGTCGTCAGCTCGTGTCGTGAGATGTTGGGTTAAGTCCCGCAACGAGCGCAACCCTCGTTCCATGTTGCCAGCGCGTAATGGCGGGGACTCATGGGAGACTGCCGGGGTCAACTCGGAGGAAGGTGGGGACGACGTCAAATCATCATGCCCCTTATGTCTTGGGCTTCACGCATGCTACAATGGCCGGTACAATGGGTTGCGATACTGTGAGGTGGAGCTAATCCCAAAAAGCCGGTCTCAGTTCGGATTGGGGTCTGCAACTCGACCCCATGAAGTCGGAGTCGCTAGTAATCGCAGATCAGCAACGCTGCGGTGAATACGTTCCCGGGCCTTGTACACACCGCCCGTCAAGTCACGAAAGTTGGTAACACCCGAAGCCGGTGGCCTAACCCCTTGTGGGAGGGAGCCGTCGAAGGTGGGACCGGCGATTGGGACTAAGTCGTAACAAGGTAGCCGTACCGGAAGGTGCGGCTGGATCACCTCCTTTCTAAGGAGCTTCCTCGAACCTTTCCTGGCCTGTCATAGTGCGGGTTGGGTGGTTTGCAGGGCAAGCCCGTTGCGGACGCGTCTGTTGTCCGGCGGGTGCTCATGGGTGGAATATCAACGGATTCGGTGTCTTTCGCGGTTGGCCGCATGCTAAGTACGGTGCCCTTCGGGGTGTTTGGAACGTGTGTGGTTGGTTTCGCGGGGGATGTCTTTTGGCACACTGTTGGGTCCTGAGGCAACAGGACCTTATTCTTGCAGCGATGTGAGGAGAGGGAAGAAGTTGGTTCCTCTTGTTTCCTGCGCTTGCCGCGCCGGCCGCCCCTTGTGGGGTGGCGGGGGTGGGGGTGACGGGGTTGTTGTTTGAGAACTACATAGTGGACGCGAGCATCTTAAAGCAATTTTTTTGATGAACCTGGTGGCTGACTGTCTTTGTGACGGTTGGTTGTCCTGGTTCTCTCGAATAGCTGATTTTGATCTTTGTGGTCAAGTTTTTAAGAGCACACGGTGGATGCCTTGGCATCAGGAGCCGAAGAAGGACGTGGGAATCTGCGATAAGCCTGGGGGAGTTGATAACCGAACGGTGATCCCAGGATGTCCGAATGGGGAAACCCCGCCCGGCGCGCGAGTGACCGGGTGACCCGTACCTGAACACATAGGGTGCGTGGAGGGAACGCGGGGAAGTGAAACATCTCAGTACCCGCAGGAAGAGAAAACAACAGTGATTCCGTCAGTAGTGGCGAGCGAACGCGGAAGAGGCCAAACCGGTCCATGTGTGATAGCCGGCGGGCGTTGCATGGCCGGGGTTGCGGGACTTTCCGCTGCTGTTCTGCCGGACAGCGAAAGTGAGTGCGTGCGTATAGGTGAACGGTCTTGAAAGGCCGGCCGGAGAAGGTGTAAGCCCTGTAACCGTAATGCGTGACGCCGCTTGGAGAGTATCCCAAGTAGCACGGGGCCCGAGAAATCCCGTGCGAATCTGCCAGGACCACCTGGTAAGCCTGAATACTACCTGATGACCGATAGCGGACAAGTACCGTGAGGGAAAGGTGAAAAGTACCCCGGGAGGGGAGTGAAACAGTACCTGAAACCGTGTGCTTACAATCCGTCGGAGCAGCCTTAGTAGCTGTGACGGCGTGCCTTTTGAAGAATGAGCCTGCGAGTTAGTGTTACGTCGCGAGGTTAACCCGTGTGGGGAAGCCGTAGCGAAAGCGAGTCTGAACAGGGCGTTGCAGTGGCGTGATCTAGACCCGAAGCGGAGTGATCTACCCATGGCCAGGTTGAAGCGCGTGTAAGAGCGCGTGGAGGACCGAACCCACTTCAGTTGAAAATGGAGGGGATGAGCTGTGGGTAGGGGTGAAAGGCCAATCAAACTCCGTGATAGCTGGTTCTCCCCGAAATGCATTTAGGTGCAGCGTTGCGTGTTTCTTGCCGGAGGTAGAGCTACTGGATGGCCGATGGGCCCTACAAGGTTACTGACGTCAGCCAAACTCCGAATGCCGGCAAGTGAGAGCGCAGCAGTGAGACTGTGGGGGATAAGCTTCATAGTCGAGAGGGAAACAGCCCAGACCACCAACTAAGGCCCCTAAGCGTGTGCTAAGTGGAAAAGGATGTGGAGTTGCCCAGACAACCAGGAGGTTGGCTTAGAAGCAGCCACCCTTGAAAGAGTGCGTAATAGCTCACTGGTCAAGTGATTCCGCGCCGACAATGTAGCGGGGCTCAAGTACACCGCCGAAGTTGTGGCATCAGCGTATTATCCAAGCCTTCGTGGTTCAGGAGCGCTGGTGGGTAGGGGAGCGTCGTGTGGGCAGTGAAGCTGCGGCGGAAGCCAGTGGTGGAGCCTACACGAGTGAGAATGCAGGCATGAGTAGCGAAAGACGGGTGGGAAACCCGTCCGCCGAATGATCAAGGGTTCCAGGGTCAAGCTAATCTGCCCTGGGTAAGTCGGGACCTAAGGCGAGGCCGACAGGCGTAGTCGATGGACAACGGGTTGATATTCCCGTACCGGCGAAAAACCGCCCATGCCAA
>NZ_JBNHGF010000280.1:0-3769 GCF_059091005.1 Arthrobacter sp. Y3223164 | reverse complement strand
TCGTCCAGCAGGCGCAGTGCCTGGCGGGCAAAGTAGCCCAGCTCCGGGTCGTGCCGCTTTCCTTCCAACTCGGTGATCACCACCACCGGCAGGATCATCTGGGCGTCGTCCACCACGGCGGCCACAGGTCCCTCCTGGGCCAGCGAACGCAGGACCCAGGAGGCGGAATAGGTCAGGGCGTCCTTGTGCAGCGGACCGCCCGCGTAGGTCAGGAAGGAATGCAGCACCCGGCCCTGCCCGTCGAAGGGCGGGCCGTGGTCCGGCACCTGCTGGGCCAGCGGCGCGAACCACTGCCAGAACATGGATCCGGGCAGCGAACGGCGGGCGGCGCCGGCCGCCCGCAGCAGTTTCCAGCCGCGCGCGGAGGCCTCGGCGCACACCGTCTCCAGCAGGGATGTCTTGCCGATTCCGGACGGGCCGCTGACGGTCAGTTCGATGCTGCGGCCGGATTCCACGGCAGTGGCGAGGTCGCGCCACTGCGCCACCTCCCGGTCACGCCCAAACAGCCGTGTTTGTGCCACTCCTTGATCCTAGGACGCCGGAGGAAGAAATTCGACGTTTCAGCGCGGCTCTTCGGCCACGCAGCGGTTGTGCAATTCGCCGATTCCCTCGATCCTCGTCACCAGCCGCGCCCCGGCGGGAATCCACTCGCGCGGTTTCCGGGCCAGTCCCACGCCGGCCGGGGTGCCGGTGGCCAGCAGGTCACCGGGTCCCAGGGTCATGAACTGGCTGACGTAGGACACCAGTTGCGCGCAGGAGAAGATCAGGTCCGACGTGTTGCCCGACTGCTTGGACACGCCGTCCAGCTCGCATTCCACCGCCAGCCCCGCCTCCGGATCCAGCTCGTCTGCCGTGACGACGACCGGGCCCACCGGAGTCATCCGGTCCCAGTTCTTGCCCTGGAACCATTCCGAGGTGCGGCCTTGCCAGTCACGGACGGAGACGTCGTTCATCACCGTGTAGCCGGCGATCGCGTCCCGCGCGGCGGCGTCGTCGGCGTACCGGATCCGGGAACCGATCACCACGGTCAGCTCGGCCTCCCAGTCGATCTTCGTGCTGGCCGCGGGCAGCACCACGTCGTCCACCGGGCCGACCAGCGCGTTCGGGTACTTGGTGAAGATGGTGGGGTATTTGGGAACCTCCTGGCCCACTTCTTCGGCGTGCGCGTAATAGTTCAGGCCGGCGCAGAGGATCTTGCCCGGATGCAGGATCGGCATGTCCAGCTCCGACGCCGCCGGCGCAGGGCCCCGCTCGCCGGGCAGGGTCCGCCAGTCCCCACCCCTTAGCAGTTCGCCGACATCCCTGGCCGGCAGGTAGTCGGTGGCACCGCCATCCTGCCGGAACGCCTGCGTGGTCCCGTTCCGCCGTACTGTCCCCAGACGCATCTGTACCTCCTTGCGGCAGCCGTGCACCGCCGTCGTGATGTTGTCAGGC
The DNA here is from genome assembly GCF_059091005.1 of Arthrobacter sp. Y3223164. Taxonomy (NCBI): domain Bacteria; kingdom Bacillati; phylum Actinomycetota; class Actinomycetes; order Micrococcales; family Micrococcaceae; genus Arthrobacter; species Arthrobacter sp. Y3223164. Next base: position 2,335 of record NZ_JBNHGF010000280.1, on the reverse strand, counting down.
CCTGGCAGCAGGGCCTCCTTGCACGATATATGGTGGGGCGCGCCGCACGGGGAGCGCTCAGAGGTTCCTCTCGGACTGGCGCTCCGATGCTCCGCCTGCTTCCTCGGGCAGTTCGGAGACCGGCACCAGAACCGTGTCGTGGATCATCCAGTGCAGATCGATGCAGCCGTCCCGCGCCTCTTCGAGGACATCGACCGCGGGGACACGTCCGTCGCGGGGGACGACGAAGGCCTCAACGTGCAGCACGTGGCCCTGGTCGCGGACACGCGAGCCCGCTTCTTCTACCCATTCCAGTTGGCGCAGATAATCATCGATGCGTTCGATCAGCGGGTGGGGCTCCGAGTCGTCGAAGGTGGTGGCCCGGGTGTCCATCAGGTCGGTGACGGAGCTCCGCATGTTTTTGTAGCCGTCGCGCAGAATTCCCCCGGCGATGAACAGCGCGGCGGCGGCATCGGCCCACCACAGACCGATTCCGATGCCGGCGACCCCGACGATGGAGCCGGCGGCGGTCTTCCAGTCCGCCTTGTTCATGTCCGCATCCGCATAGAGGACCTTGTCATGCAGCTGCTCGGCGAGTTTTTCCTTGGCCCGGCCGAGCAGGACCGGAGGGACGGCGGTCGCTGCCATGACGGCGATCATGAGCCAGCCGAGCCAGATGGTGTGGCCGAGCAGCTGGACCGATCCGATGGGCGGGTGCTCCCCCTTCAGCAGGCCCATGCCTGAGTCGACGACCAGGAAAGCGCCCATGGTGCAGAGTGCCACCGCGGCCACCAGATGCGCGATCCCGGTCGACCGGTGGTACCCGTAGGGGTACTTCCGGTTGGGGGGCCGGTTAATGATCTTCATCGCCAGCAGGAACGCAATGGGAGGGGCGAGGGAGAGCATGTCTTCGATCCAGGCCGCCTTCATCGCCTGCGAATTACCCATAACCAAAAAGACCAGCGTGACCGACACGGCCAGGACCGCGATGGTGATCCACTGGATCTTGATGGCCCGCCGAAGGGCCTTTTCCTGCTCATCGGGCAGCTCGGTGCGGCCGAATTTGGTATTCATCCCTGTTCCTTCCGATCAAGAAGAAACTTTTCCAGTTCCCGCAGGAAGGCATTTTCGCCCATCTTCGACGCCATGACGTATTCTTCCTTGCCTCCGTCGGGGGCCCGGCCCTCGGCGTAGGGCTGGGTCAGGGCTGCCTTGTCCGACCAGGGCGACTTTTTCGTCAGGCCGCCGATGACAAGGTCAAGTTCGCCGCGTTCCAGCTGCCCTATCAGGGATTCCTCGCCGGCCGCCGCCCATTCGATGGTCGCGTCGCGGGTCGCCGCGAATTGCCTCACCAGGTCCGCCTCGGAGCCCGTGGGCTCCGCGCCGTCCCGGATTTCCGTCCAAGGCGGGTTGTGCGAGACACCCACCCTAAGAGTTCCGCCGCTGATGCGGTCCAAGGTCCCTTCCGGGTCCGCAGGCACCTGCAGCCCGCAGGAGGTCATCAGCAGCATGACCAGCACCGCAAAGGCCGCCTTGGAAAAATTGTTCAGCATACTTCAGGACCATAGCTAAACCGGCGGCGTTTTGGGGAAGCCCGGGTCCGCCCGAGCAGGCGGGCTACCGGCCCTCGCGGCACCACTCGAGCAGGCGCTCCACCGGCCAGGTCGTGATAATCCGTTCGGCCGGGACGCCGTTTGCGGCCGCCCGTTCGGCTCCGTAGTGGAGGAAATCGAGCTGCCCCGGCGCGTGGGCGTCGCTGTCGATGCTGAACAGGCAGCCGGCGTCGAGGGCCAGTTGGATGAGCTCGTCCGGAGGGTCCTGCCGCTCGGGCCGGGAGTTGATTTCGACGGCGACGTTGTTCGCCGCGCAGGCTGCGAACACTCGCCCGGCGTCGAACTCCGACTGCGGGCGGGTGCCGCGCGATCCCTTGACCAGCCGCCCGGTGCAGTGGCCGAGCACGTTGGTGCGCGGGTTCTCGATGGCGCCCAGCATCCTGCGGGTCATGGTGCCCCGGTCCGACCGCAGCTTCGAATGCACGCTGGCGACCACCACGTCCAACCGGTCGAGCATCTCCGGTGACTGGTCCAGCTCGCCGCTCTCCAGGATGTCGGCTTCGATCCCGGTCAGCACCCGGAAGCCGTCCGCTGAAGCGTTAAGCTCTTCGACCAACTCGAGCTGCCTGGCCAGCCGCTCCGCGCTGAGGCCGTTGGCGACCGTGAGGTTGGGCGAGTGGTCGGTCAGGGCAAGGTAGTCGCGGCCGAGCCAGCGGGCGGCATCGGCCATGGCTTCCGGCGGCGAGCCGCCGTCGGACCAGTCGCTGTGGCTGTGCAAAGCGCCGCGGAGGGCCTGGGGCAGC
>NZ_JBNHGF010000279.1:0-3777 GCF_059091005.1 Arthrobacter sp. Y3223164 | reverse complement strand
GGCGGCAGGGAGGATCGGCGATCCCGGAAGCCAAGCCGCTCCGGCCCGCCCCCGGACGGTGCCGCCCCGCGGCGACCGGTACAACGATGTGGAACTGGTTGTGCTGGACTGCGGGCGGCTGCCGCTGGCGGTTGTGTACCCGCAGGCCTAACGGCCAGACCGGCGGAGCACGTCGTGGCTTAAAGGCTGTCCCCTGGAAGCCGGGCCCGGATCGTGCCGGCCGCGATCAGGTGCCGGCGTCCCGCTGGCCCGGGGCGTTTGCCTCGTGGTTTCGGAGCCCGTGGGTGCGCCGGTCCTCTTTCATGGCGGCTTCGAACAGGTGCTTGCGGCCGCCGGCCAGCGTTTCACGTGCCTGCCGCTCCAGCTCCTTGAAGGGACCGTAGTAGATCTCGTCGTACTCGTCGATGATCTGGAACGTCCAATGCCCCTCGATGACGTTGCGGCCCACGATCTCCCGGTCGACGCGCTCGGCCAGTTGCCGGTGTCCGGCCTTGCGCAGCAGCTCCACCGCCTCGCCCAGCGCCAAGTCGGCCGTACCGGTGAGCCGGTGAAAGCCGTACAGCAGGCCGCGGGCGTGTTCCACCGCTTCCAGCGCCTCCGAAATCTTGCCCAGGGCCTCAAGGGTGGCGTCGTCGAGGCCCTCGGGGCGCCGGTACTTTTCGGCGGGCACGTCGTCAGGTCGCTTTGTCATGGTGCCTCTTTCCGGTTGTCGCGTCACCGGCAGCCCCGAGTCCGGCGGCCCCCAGCCCGGCAGCGTTGCGTCCGGCGGCCGAGTCCGCGGCGGTCGCCTCGCCCCCAGCCCCGAGCGCGGATGCCCGGCGGATGATGTTGCGGGCCATGGAGGGGAAGATCAGCCCGTGGAACGGGAGCACCAGCCACCAGTAGAGCTTGCCGGAGAGCCCGGTGGGGAAGTAGATGGCGCGCTGCCGGTAGACGCTGCCGTCGTCCGCGGGGACCACCGACAGTTCCAGCCAGGCCTGACCCGGCACCTTCATCTCGGCGTGCAGCCGCAGCAGCCGGCGCTCGGGCGCGTCCTCAATGGCCTCCACCCGCCACCAGTCAACGGCGTCGCCCACGCTGAGCCGGTCGGCATGCCGCCGGCCGCGGTTGAGTCCGGCGCCGCCCACCAGTTTGTCCAGCACGCCCCGGATGGCCCAGGCCGCGGGCCACGAGTACCAGCCGCTGTCCCCGCCGATCCCCTGGATCACCCGCCAGACGTCCTCGGCGGCGACGGCGGAGCCGCGTTCCCGCGCGTCCACGAAGACGGTGCGGCCCGCCCACTCAGGGTCGCTGGGCAGCGGGTCCGACGGCGGGCTGTTGGAGGCGTTGGTCCAGCTGGTTTCCACCTCGCCGCTGGCCATCTTCCCCAGCGCCAGCTGCACCGCGCGGCGGTACCCGGTCAGTCCGCCCTCGGGCGGCGGGATGTAGCGGTCGATGTCGTGTTCCGCGGAGACGGCGTCGTGCTGGAGGGACTGCACCAACGGCACGGCCATGGCGTGCGGGATCGGGGTCGTCAGCGCCACCCACCAGCCGGCCAGCGCGGGAGCCGGAATCGGCAGGGCATAAATCAGCCGCCGCGCCAGCCCGGCCTCGCGCGCGTACCCGTACATCAGTCCCGCGTAGGTGATCCGTTCCCGCGAGCCGATGTCGAAGGTGCGGTTCAGCCCGGCCGGCAGCTCCGGCGCCCGTTCCAGGTAGTGCAGCACATCGCTGATGGCTATCGGCTCCACGGTGCGCCGCACCCAGCTGGGCGCCGGCATGACCGGCAGGTTTTCGGCCAGATGCCGGATCATCTCGAAGGAGGCGGAACCGGAGCCGATCACAACGCCGGCCTGGAAGACCGCCGCCGGCACCTCGCCTTCCAGCAGCGTCCGGCCCACGGCAGCCCGCGAACGCATGTGGCGGGACAACTCGACGTTCTCCGGATGCAGCCCGCCCAGATAGACGATCCGTTGCGACCCGGCCGCGGCGGCAGCGGCCGCAACCGTGTGCGCTACCGCGAGTTCGCGCCCTTCATAGTCGTTCCCGGAGGCCATGGAGTGCACCAGGTAGAACACCGTCTGCACGCCGGCGCAGGCCAGCTTGGCGTCGTCGGCGTCGGCGAGGTCGCCGGCAACAACGTCCACGTCGTCGTGCCACGGAACGGCCGCGAGCTTGCCCGGTGAGCGGACCAGAACGCGCACGGCGTAGCCGCGGGCCAGCAGCCGCGGAACCAGCCGCCCGCCAATGTAGCCGGTGGCGCCGGTGACCAGCACCAGCTGCGGCGTCGGTTCCGGTGGAGTGGCCATGACGCCATGCTTCCACCCGCGCCGGGCCCTGTCACGGGGTCAAGGGCCCGGAAAGCGCCGGACGTCAGTCCCTGGAGCGCGGCTCTGCGCCGCTCAGCCCGCGCCGCAGCAGGTACGGCAGGATCCACAGCAGGAAGAACATTGCCACCAGCACGCCGCCGCCCACCGCCAGGGCAGGGACGTCGCCGGCGATCACGTCCACGATGAACGCCACACAACCGGTGGCCAGCAGCCCGATCCCCAGCACCGCGACCCTCACGATCCGGTGCCCGTGCGCCACGGTCGCGTCTTTGAGGTGCAGCCCGAACAGCTGGCGGTGGATCGCCACCGGCGTGAGGATCACGCCGGTCATGAGCGCCGCAAGCACCAGCAGCGCGATGTACAGGCTCACCTGGTACGGGGCCAGATCGCTGAAGCGGCTCTGGAACGGAAGCGTCATCAGGAACGCGGTGATGATCTGCGCGCCGGTCTGCATCACCCGCAGCTCCTGCAGCAGCTCGTTCCAATTCCGGTCCAGCTTCTCCTCGAAGGTCTCGGTCCGGCCCTTTGAATGTTCGTTAACGCGATCTTCCGTAGCCATAGGAAAAACTTAGCGTCTCCGGCCGCTCTCCACTCAACCGGGGGAAGTACGACGGCGGGGCGCATCCCGAGGGGAGAGACGCCGCCAAAAAAAATTTCCATGAAAGTGCATCCAAATACCCCGCCCGGACAGTAGTAGGGGTGTAAGCACCGATCAGCCCGGAGCACCCGGGCCGTTGAAGGAGAACAAAATGCGCAAGAGCATCGTTACGGTTTCAGCCCTGGGGCTTCTGGCACTCGGCGCGGCAAGTCCCGCCCAGGCGGCCGAACAGGAAGCCCAGCTCTCGGTCCTGCACGGCGTCCCCGATTTGACCGTGGACGTGTGGGTGAACGGCGAACGGACGCTGGATGACTTCGCTCCCGGCGACCTGGCCGGTCCGCTGGCACTGCCTGCGGGCGAGTACTCGCTGGCCATCACCGCCTCGGACGCCGAGAACGCCGACAGCCCCGCCATCGGCCCGGTGGATGTCCAACTGGAAGGCGGCGGCAACTACACCGCCGTGGCCAACCTGGACGCCGAGGGCAATCCAACCGCCAACCTGTTCACCAACGACGTCTCGGCCATTGAGGCCGGCAAGGGCAAGCTGACCGTGCGGCACACGGCCGCCGCCCCCGCCGTCGACGTGCTGGCCGGAGGATCCCCGGTGATCCAGGGCCTGTCCAACCCGGACGAGCAGACCCTCACCCTCGACCCGGGCACGATCTCCGCGGCGGTGGCCGCGGCGGGCACCACCGAACCGGTGATCGGCCCGGCCGACGTGCCGGTGGCGGAGGGCACCCACACGGTCGTCTACGCCTGGGGCAGCCTGAATGACGGCAACCTGGCTCTTGCGGTGCAGAACATCGAAGGACTGCATTCCGCGCCGGGCGCCGTGCCGGGCGGCATGTCGGGCGCGGCCGCAGAGGCCGG
>NZ_JBNHGF010000278.1:0-3836 GCF_059091005.1 Arthrobacter sp. Y3223164 | reverse complement strand
GACGGCCCGGGTAGTTCATGGCCCGGGCCAGGCGCTGGCGCCAGCCGCGGCGTCCGTCCGCCCCGTGCGGCACGTTAGTGCGGGAGTTCAGCACGGAGTGGAGGCCGGCCTGGTAGCTGTCCGCGAGGGCCGTTTCCAGCCGCAGCGCCTTGTAGAGGCCGAGCATGATGAAGACCAGCACCACCGAGAACGGCAGGCCCATGATGACGGTGGCGCTTTGCAGCGTGGGCACCCCGCCCACCAGCAGCATGGCCAGGGTCAGCAGGCCGGTGGCGACTGACCAGAAAACGCGCAGCCACTTGGGGCCGTCTGAATCGGCGTCCTTGAGGTAGGAGGTGAAGTTGCTCATCACCAGGGCACCCGAATCGGCGCTGGTGACGTAGAACAGCAGCCCGGTGAAGGTGGCGATCGCGGCGCTGAGCGGGGCCATCGGGTACTGCTCGAGCAGACCGTAGAAGGCCCGCTCCGGCTGGCTCATGGCCACCTCGCCGAACGCTGCATTGCCGCCCATCACGATCTCGAGGGCGCTGTTGCCGAAGATGGAGATCCACAGCAGGATGAAGGCAAACGGCACCACCAGCACCCCGACGACGAACTCGCGCAGCGTGCGTCCGCGCGAGATGCGCGCCAGGAACAGGCCCACGAAGGGAGCCCAGGCGATCCACCAGGCCCAGAAGAACAGCGTCCAGCCGTTCAGCCACTCGTCGGGCCGGTCGTAGGCGAAGGTGTCCAGCGCCATCGACGGGAAGCGGGAGAGCGTGTCGCCGATGTTGGTCACGATCCCGTCCAGCAGGAACCGGGTGGAGCCGGTAATCAGGATGAAGACCATCAGGGCGATCGCCAGGACGACGTTGAGCTCGGACAGCCGGCGGATGCCCTTTTCGATCCCGGTGAGCACCGAGATGGTCGCCATCAGCACCGCCACGGCGATCAGGGCGATCTGCACCACCGTGTTCTCCGGGATGCCGAACTGGAAGCTCAGGCCGTAGTTGAGCTGGGCGACGCCGATGCCCAGGCTGGTCGCAATGCCGAAGATGGTGCCGAGCATGGCCGCAATATCGACGGCGTGGCCCACCGGCCCGTGGATCCGCTTGCCGAGGATCGGGTAGAGCGCCGAGCGGATGCTGAGCGGCAGGTTGTGCCGGAAGGCAAAGTAGCCCAGGGCCAGCCCCATCAGGGCGTAGAGGCCCCAGCCGAGGATGCCGTAGTGGAACAGGGTCCAGACCACGGCCTGCCGGGCGGCCTCGACCGTGGAGCCGTCGCCCGTCGGCGGTGCCAGATACTGAGTGACCGGCTCCGCGACCGAGAAGAACATCAGGTCGATACCGATGCCCGCGGCGAAGAGCATCGCCGTCCAGGTGAAGAGGTTGAAGGTGGGGCGCGAATGGTCGGGCCCCAACCGGGTCTTGCCCACGCGGGAGAGCGCCACGAAGAGGACGAAGGCCAGGACGGCGACGACGATCAGCGAGTACCACCAGCCGAAGGTCTCGCCCACCCACGCGACGGCGGTGCCGATCACTGCGTCGGCCGATTCGCGGTCCAGGATGGCCCACAGCGCGATGCCGAGGACGCCCGCCGCGGAGCCGATGAAGACGGTCCAGTTGACCCGCGTCCGCGGCTCGACGGCGGCGCTGCCGGTGGGCGGCTCCGGTGGGGCGGTGCCGGGGACGGGGCGGTTACTGTCTTCGCCGTTGAGCTTAGGCTCGTCAGATTCGGGCGGCGTACTCATATCGGTCTCGTACCTCGCATCGTAGGAGTGCTGGTCGCGGTCTCGCTGTTGTCTTGGCCGGGTGAGGGCAACTCTCGACGCTAGCAAGAGCAGGAATTTACCCGCATGCGCGCGTATAGCACATGAACTAAGTGAGGAGTATCACCTCATGAAGTGGCGAGGTTCACGTCGATTGCCCCGCGTGTTCTGTTTACGGGAGGTCAGTGGGGCGCCACCAGAAGGGAATGCGTCAGGCGCCGTCGTCGTAATACTGGCTGTTCGTCCCGAACTCCGGATCCTGCTCGGAGCGGATCATGCGGTGGTCTTCGGGGTGGTCAAGGCAGGGGCTGGTGAAGGAGAGGACGACGGCGCCCACGCCGCCGGCAACGTGGTGCGCGGCGGTGGCGCCGAGGTCGCCGTTCCGGAAGTAGAGGGTGCGCACGTCGCCGGTTTCGGCGGTGGCCTCGGTCTTTTGCTCCCAGCCATGTGCGGTCAGGTAGCCGGCGGCGGCGTCGAGGGCTGCGTTGGCCTGGTCCGCGTCCGCTACCTTGCCGGTGGCCCGGGCGATCCAGGCGGTCTGGGTCTGCGGTTGTGCGTCCTCGGGGCGCAGGCAGGTTTGTTCGCGCAGCAGGCTGACCTTCAGGTCGGCGGCGGTGGATGCCTCGGCGATCGCCTGGGGGAGCAGTTGCTCGAGCTGGCGGCCGTAGTCCTGGGACGTCGGTTGTATCTCCTGTGACTGGTTCTCCTGCGGCATGGCGCAGCCTCCTAGAATGACGGCGGAAAGGGTGGAAGTCGCGGTGAGGGCGGCTGCGAAGCCGGGGCGCCGCCGTCGTTCTTCGCCGCGCGGGCGGGCCGGGCGGTGCCAGGGGGAGCGAGCCCGCATGTTCATTTCTCCAGACTTTCGACCGTCACGGTTTCAAGGTTGCCATATGCGTAGTCCTCGGGATCCTGCTTGAGCGGGCTGGTGATCAGCGGGCCGTAGGGGGAGTAGGTTTGCTGGATTCGGTCCTCGACAAACGTGCTGACGCTGGTGCCTTCGACGACGCCCTGGATGTTGGTGGCCGAGGTGGAGCCCGGCCAGAAGTAGTCGGTGTGCCCGTCCATCAGCGAGCCGGGGTCCTCCGGTCTCAGGAAGCCGGTCTCGAGCCGGACCGGGTCCATGGCGGTGGGGCTGCCGCCGCGCCAGAACGACGCGCCGTGGTAGCCGCCGCCGAGCATCTGGGCGGCGCTGATGGGGTCGTCGCGGGTTTGCAGCCAGTAGCGGTGGGCCTCGGGGTTGGCGGTGTCCTCGGGGCTGCCCACGTTGTGCCCGGTGCCGGCCGGTGCGACGTAGACGATGTTGGTGGAATCCAGGCCCTCGCGTTCGGCGGTGCCCAGCAGCGAGCCGCCGGCGCTGTAGCCGATGTACGTGGTGCGGGCGTCGGGCCGGGTCTCGAGGTCGAGGGCGTGGTCGAAGGCGGCCAGCAGGGGCCCGCCCCGCTCGTTGAACGAGGTGGTGATGTTGTCGGGGACCTCATCCGGCAAGTCGGTGCCCTGCCAGTAGAAGGAGACCGTGCCGGCGGGCGGTTCGCCGTTCACCGCGTCGAACCGGGCCGAGTAGGCCTCCAGCTGACCCAGGTCGGCGCCGGTGCCCGGGACCAGGGCGGCCACGGTCCTGGTGTCCGGCGTCAGGGTGCCGTTCATGGTGACGATCCGGCCGTCGCCGTCCAGGCTAACCAGGACCACCTGGGAGTGATGGCCGACGGCGTAGTCCAGTCCCGTCCTGAGCGTTGCCAGCCGGTCGTGTTCGGCCTGCCAGGTGTCGAGGTCGGCGGCGTACTGCCGGTAGGCCCGCTGGTAGACCATCCGCGGGTGGCCTTGCTGATTGCCCGCGGCCGCGACGTAGTCGCTGAGGTCGGGCTGTGGGCCCAGCTGTGCCTGCCGGGTCGCCACGGTTTCGCGGTAGCCGGCGGCGGTGATGGCGTTGGCCCGGATCCGGCCGGCGAAGGGGATGCCGTTCAGGCCCCCGAACACCGCCGGGTAGAGCAGCAGCAGCCGTTCCTGTTCGGCCGGCGCCAGGGTGAGCCAGGCCTCGCGGATTCCCGCGATCCCGCCCTCGGTCAGCGCGGCGTCGCCGGCCATCGCCTCC
>NZ_JBNHGF010000277.1:0-3852 GCF_059091005.1 Arthrobacter sp. Y3223164 | reverse complement strand
GGCCCGGCGGTGGGCGGCGCTACCATGGCCCAATGGACGACGGCGGTGCCTCCTGCGGCCCGGTGCGCTCGGTCTTCGGAGCGGATCCGGAGAGCCGAGCGGCCCTGGCCGTCCTGCAGATGCTGCGCGACCTTGAGCCATGGCTGCTGCGGGACGGGGCCGCCGTCGAGCAGGGGTCCGCGCTGGCGCTGCTGGACGATCAATTCGCCGCGGTCCACAGCGTGAGCAGCCTGCTGAACCAGTCCTTGGCCGCGGCGACGGACAATGTGCTGGCGCTGCGCCGGCTGCTGTTCGAGGAACCGGGGGAGCACGGAACAACGTCGTACCGGGTGCACACGCACTCGCCGTACTCGCTGGTGCGGACGGTCATCGAATGCACCTCCACGGTGCTGTGGGCACTCCAGCCGGAAGAAGGCACGGAGCGGGCGCGGCGTGGCCTGGTTCTCATTGCCCGCGACGTCTTCAACGCCGCGTCGTTCTGGGATGCGTATCTGGGTGACCTGCGGCCGGAGCGGCATGCCCGGGCCATGGATTACTTCGACGGGCTCCGCGGCGCGGTCAACGAGGCCGCCGAGTCGCTGCAGCTGCCGCCGATTTTCGCCGCCAAGGCCGACGGTTCTTGGGGCTACGCCACCAAGAACCGTACGCAGACTTCGATCCTGAAGGACCTGCGGGAGGGGGACCTGCCGCCGTCGTTGATGTATGTCTGGCAGTTCTGCAGCGGGCATTCGCACGGGCTTCAGTGGGCATCCGCACAGGGGGTCCGGTACCCGGATCCGTTCAGCGACTCCGGGATCGAGGAGTTCCGCCCAGGGAGCATGCAGCAGCTGCGGCGGATGTGCGAGGTGTCGCTGGGCCTGGTGCCGCGGGCCTGGGACGTTTTCGACAGGGAGCGCCGGGTGTGGCCCTTGCTCTGACCCCAGACGGGGAATCAGCGGTAGGAGCGGTGCAGGTTTTCCTTGGCGGAGGCGCCGCCCGGGCGCCCGGAAATCCACGGTCCGGTGCCCTCGGACGGGTCCAGCACGCCGGTTTCCAGCCAGGTGTAGTCGCCCGCGAGCACGTGCGAGGCCAGCCGGCCGTCGCTGGAATCGGAATTGCGCCAGAGGTCATCGAAGAGGTGGCCGATCCGTTGCCGGGCCTGCAGGCAGAAGGCGTCGGCCAGCTGGTAGGCCGACCTGCCCTGGGCGGCGTCCCGGCTGCGCAGCATTTCGGCGTGGCTGCAGCAGGCGGCCATGGCAAAGAGTTCGGCGCCGATATCCACGATCCTGCCCAAAAAGGCCTGCCGCTTTTCCAACCCGGCCTGCCACCGGCCCATCCCGAGGAACGTCTGCCGGGCCAGCCGGCGGGAGGACCGTTCGATGAACCGCAGGTGCCGGGCCAGCAGGCCGAACTCGCTGTACGACCGCGGGTTCATGCCGCGGCCGGCGAGCAGCCGGGGAAGCCAGCTGGCGTAGAAGCCGCTGGCGCCCAGGGCCGCCTGCGCCTTGGCCCGGGCGTCTGCGTCGGGCGAGGCCAGGTCGCCGGCCGCGGCCAGGTGGGCGTCGACGGCCTCGCGGGCAATCAGCAGGTGCATGATTTCGGTAGAGCCTTCGAAGATCCGGTTGATCCGCATGTCGCGGAACGCTTGTTCCGCCGGAACGGCGCGCTCGCCGCGGGCAGCCAGAGACGCGGCGGTCTCGTAACCCCGGCCACCGCGGATCTGGACCAGTTCGTCGGCAATCCTGAAGGCGGATTCGCTGGACCACAGCTTGGCCAGCGCCGCTTCAATCCGGATGTCCTTCATGCCGGCATCCGCGAGCCCGGCAGACAGCTCAAAAACCGCGTCGAGAGCGAAGGAGCCCGCGGCGATGAAGGCGATCTTCTTGCCGACCGCTTCGTGCTTGCCCACGGGTTTGCCCCACTGGACCCGCGCATTGGACCATTCGCGGGCGATCTTCAGGGACCACTTGCCGTTCGCGGCGCAGAGCGCGGGAATGGACAGGCGCCCGGTATTCAGCGTGGTCAGGGCGATCTTCAGGCCCTGGCCTTCACGGCCCAGGCGGTTGGCTGCGGGGACGCGGACGTTGTCGAACCGGGTCACGCCGTTTTCGATGCCCCTCAGGCCCATGAAGGCGTTGCGGTTTTCCACCGTGATCCCGGGGGAATCCGCTTCCACCACGAAAGCGGAGATGCCGCCGCGCTGGCCGTCATGCTCCGGCACCTTGGCCATCACCACTACCAGTTCCGCGATCACGCCGTTCGTGGTCCACAGCTTGCTGCCGTTGAGCAGGTACGCGTCGCCGTCCTCGGTGAGGGTCGCGGTGGTGCCCAGGCGGGCGGGGTCGGAGCCGACGTCGGGCTCGGTCAGCAGGAACGCCGTCACGGCGCCGGCCGCGCAGCGGGGCAGGTATTCGCGCTTTTGCGCCTCGGTGCCGAAGACTTTTACCGGCTCGGGCACGCCAATGGACTGGTGGGCCGAGAGCAGCGCGCCGAGCGAGGGGTGCACGGAACCCAGCAGCATCAGGGCGCGGCCGTAGTACAGCAACGACAGTCCGAGGCCGCCGTATTCGACCGGGATCTTGATGCCGAACGCTCCGATCCCGGCCAGACCGGCCAGGTACTCGTCGGGGATTCTCGCCTCACGCTCGATCCGCGCCCCGTCCATGGTCCGGGCGAACTCCGCCAGCGTCGCCAAAAACGCTTCGCCGGCCTCGCGCTCGGACGGAGCCGGCAGCGGATGTGGATGGATCAGGTCCAGGTCGAAGCGGCCCATGTACAGGCCCTTGGCGAAACTCGGCCGGTTCCATTCGGTTTCGCGGGCTGCCTCGGCGAGTTCCCTCGCCTCGCGCTCGCCGGTCTCGGCCGGTCCGGCTGTCCCTGCTTCGGCCGGCAATGGTCCTGCGTCGGGCGCCGTGCCGGCGTTCCCGGCCTTCGTTCCGGCAGCGGCTGTGCGGGCGGCAGTTGTCTGGTCGGTCTCGGCGCTCATGGCAGTCCCCTTCGACGCGGGCCTGCGGGCGCCAGGCCCTGTGCTGTCCCCTCATGTTACTGCCCGGTAGCGCTTTTGCCGAGGGAGGATTTTGAGAACGGGAATAACTGCGAATAGCTGAAGCTTCAACTAATTAGTTATTGCACGCAACCCCGGGAGCACCATGGACTTCGGCATTTTTACCTTCGGCGAATTAACGCGCGGCCCGGGCGGGGAGTCGCTGTCGCCCCGCCAGCGCCTGGAGGAACTGGTCCAGCTGGCCAAGATTGCCGACCAGGCGGGCATCTCGTTCCTCGGGCTGGGCGAGCACCACCGCAAGGACTTCGCCATTTCGGCGCCGGAAATCGTCCTGGCTGCCATCGCCCGCGAGACCACCAACCTGCGTCTGGCCACGGCGGTGACCGTGCTGTCCACCCAGGACCCGGTGCGCCTCTTCGAGCAGTTCGCCACGCTGGATCTGCTCTCCGGCGGACGCGCCGAGGTCATTGCCGGCCGCGGCGCCTTCACCGAGTCCTACCCGCTGTTCGGGTACGACACGGCCGACTATGACGGACTGTTCGAAGAGAAGCTTCAGTTGCTGCTGGCCGCCCGCGGACAGGAGAACCTGACCTGGAACGGCACCTACCATCACAGCATCCGGGGCATGGACGTGTCGCCGCGGCCGCTGCAAGAGAGGCTTCCGGTCTGGGTCGGCGTGGGCGGCACGCCTTCTTCCTTCGAGCGGGCCGGACGCCTGGGGCTGCCGCTGTACCTGGCACTGCTCTCCGGTCCGCAGCACTTCGTCCGGCACATGTTTTCCTTCAGCTCGACGCCGAGCGGCCCGTAATCCCATGCGGAGCGGGATCCACCGTAAATTTCACCAGCCTGGAACACGAAGCCGCGGCGCT
>NZ_JBNHGF010000276.1:0-3853 GCF_059091005.1 Arthrobacter sp. Y3223164 | reverse complement strand
GGCCCCGGCGTCGTCGTTGGCGCCGTCCTTGAGGATGGGCAGCCGCCGGCAGTGGAGGCACAACCCGCCGCCGCCGAAAGGGCGCGCCAGCCGGCCGTTCCGGTGCCGCTCTACGGGCCGGGGGACCTGGTGCTGGTAATCGGCCAGGATGATATTGCCCTCGAGGCCGCCAACTCCATGGCCGCCGCGGCCCCTGCAGTCAACGGTGCGCCCTCGGAGGCCGCCGACTGGATATCGGGCGGCGGCAACATGGTGAAGATGGCCGGCGCGCACGCCGCCGATGTCCGGCGACCGGTGCAGGACCGCAACAGCGCGATCGGTGCCCGTGCCCGGGGCGTGGAGCGGGGACAGAGCGTGTTCGTGGCCTTTGGCCTGGGCCAGGCGCTCACGCCGCCTGTGGAGCTGCTCGCGCTGCTTCCGGCTTTGGGAGCGGACCAGATCTGGCTGGCGGTGGACGCCCGGCGAAAGGCCGAAGACACCGACCGCTGGGTGCAGGCCGTGCAGCGGGTGGTGGTTCCCGACGGCCTGGCGGTCACCGGAACGAGGCACACTGGCTCGCCCAAGACCGTGAACACCCTGGGGGTGCCGGTGGGTTGGGTGGACGGCGCGCCGGCCGAGACCGCCTGGCTCTGACTGCCGCGGCGGGTCGAGCGGGCCTGCCCGGGCGCCGAGTTCAGCTGCGATAGAGTTGACGCGTGCTGGTGCTGACGCGAAAACCCGGAGAGCGGATCCTGATCGGTGACGACATCGTCATCACCGTGCTGGACGCCCGCCGCGACGGCGTCCGCCTGGGCATCGAGGCCCCGCGCGGCGTGAAGATCCAGCGTGATGAGGTGGTCCAGGCGGTCAGCGAGGCCAATATGGCTGCCGCCCAGAGCGGCCCGGAGGCCGAGGAGCGCATCAAGGCCCTGCTGGGCCTGAACCTCCCCGGCAGCAGCGGCCCCGGCGGCCCCGGCAGCTGATCCGCTCGCCGGCGGCCCCATCGGCGCCGGCCAGCTAAACCCGTTCACGGGCGGGGCCAGGGGCGGCGGCAGGCACCGGCGTCGTCGTGCTGTTGTGGCCTTTTTGACCTAACCCGGCACGGCAGGATAACCTTGGTAGTCGTTGTGCGTGTCCAACCTCGATACGCTATGTCCGTGTGGCGGCCCAGTTGCAGGGCCAACCTGGTCCACGGAAATAGCCGAGACTTTCTGGGCCACTGGTTACATTTCAGTCCTCACCTGAAGTTCCGGTAGCGCATCACCAACTTTGCGCGTGTGTTCTGTGAAGAATGCGCCGCTACCTTAGAACACCAAACGAAGGCAAAAACCGTGCGTACGTACACTCCGAAGCCCGGCGATATCAACCGCCAGTGGCACGTCATTGACGCCACCGACGTCGTCCTGGGTCGTCTTGCCAGCCAGACCGCAACACTGCTGCGCGGAAAGCACAAGCCGACCTTTGCTCCTCACATGGACATGGGCGATTTCGTCATCATCATCAACGCTGAGAAGGTCGCCCTGACCGGCGCCAAGCTCGAACAGAAGCGTGCCTACCGCCACTCCGGGTTCCCGGGTGGCCTGTCCTCCGTCAACTACGCCGAACTGCTGGAGAAGAACCCGGTTCGTGCAGTTGAGAAGGCCATCAGGGGCATGCTGCCGAAGAACTCCCTGGCTGCCCAGCAGCTGTCCAAGCTGAAGGTCTACACGGGTGCCGAGCACCCGCACGCTGCCCAGCAGCCGAAGACCTTCGAAATCACCCAGGTCGCCCAGTAGCGCCGGCCACCACTAGAAACTTAATTCAAGGAGCATCGTGGCTGAAGAGCTGAACACCGCTGCTGAGGGCGAAACCCTCACCAGCTACACCTCGGAATCATCCGAGGTCACCGAGACCGCCAAGAAGGAACGCCCCGCCCTCACCGTAGGCGGAGGCGCCGTGGGTCGCCGCAAGCAGGCTATCGCCCGCGTACGTCTGGTTCCGGGTGCCGGCAACTGGACCATCAACGGCCGTGAGCTGGCGAACTACTTCCCGAACAAGCTGCACCAGCAGGAAGTGAACGATCCGTTCAAGATCCTGGATCTGGAAGGCGCTTACGACGTCATCGCCCGCATCCACGGCGGCGGCCCCTCCGGCCAGGCCGGTGCGCTGCGCCTGGGCGTTGCCCGTGCGCTGAACGAGATCGACCGCGAGAACAACCGCCCGACCCTGAAGAAGGCCGGTTTCCTCACGCGCGACGCACGCATCATCGAGCGCAAGAAGGCTGGCCTCAAGAAGGCCCGCAAGGCGCCGCAGTACTCGAAGCGCTAAACCGCTTCCGAAGCTTTTGCTTCCACGCGAGGTCCCGCAGCATGGCTGCGGGGCCTCGCGTGTGTTTAAGCGGCTGTAGCGAGGTGGCGGGCGTAGGGGTGTAAGGTCGCCCGCGGCCGGGTCAGCGGCCAAAACAGGGCGCAGCATGCGACAGCCGGCGGGAGGTGAACCGGCTCCTTGGTGCGCTGCCGTAAAATGGGTCGCGATGTCTAGATTATTTGGTACCGACGGAGTCCGCGGACTGGCCAACGGATTGATCACTGCAGAGCTGGCGCTCGAGGTCGCGCAGGCGGCCGCAGTGGTCCTTGGCCACCGGCAAGTTGAAGACGGCAAGCGCCCGACGGCGGTGATCGCCCGCGACCCGCGCGCAAGCGGCGAGTTCATCAGCGCCGCCGTGGAGGCCGGCCTCGCCAGTGCGGGCGTCGATGTCTACGACGCCGGGGTGCTGCCCACGCCAGCGGCCGCTTACCTGGTGGGGGACCTGGCGGCGGACTTTGGCGTGATGATTTCCGCCTCGCACAATCCGGCCCCGGATAACGGCATCAAGTTTTTCGCCCGCGGCGGGCACAAGCTGCCGGACGAGGTCGAGGACGCGATCGAGCAGGAGATGGCGCAGCCGCGCGTCCGGCCCACGGGCGCGGAGGTCGGACGTATCCAGCGTTTCGCAGACGCGGAAGACCGCTACATCCTGCACCTGCTGCAGACCCTGCCTTCCCGCTTGGAGGGCCTGAAAGTGGTTCTCGACTGCGCGCACGGCGCGGCCAGCGGCTGCTCGCCGGAGGTGTTCCGCGCCGCCGGTGCGGACATTGTGGTGATGGGTGCCGAGCCGGACGGGCTGAACATCAACGACGGCGTGGGGTCCACCCACCTGGAGAAGCTGCAGGCCGCCGTGGTCGAGCACGGCGCCGACCTGGGCATTGCCCACGACGGCGACGCCGACCGCTGCCTGGCCGTGGACGAGCGCGGCAACGTCGTGGACGGCGACCAAATCATGACCATCCTGGCGTTGGCCCTGCGCGACGCCGGCCGGCTCAAGGACGATGTCCTGGTCGCCACGGTCATGAGCAACCTCGGCATGAAGCTGGCCCTGCAGGATGCCGGCATCCGCATCCAGGAAACCGCCGTGGGCGACCGGTACGTGCTGGAATGCATGCGCGCCCACGGATACTCGCTGGGCGGCGAACAGTCCGGGCACGTGATCTTCTCGGAGTACGCGACCACCGGCGACGGCGTCCTGACCGGGCTGCAGTTGGCCGCACAGGTGGCCAAGTCCGGCAAGCCCCTCTCGGAGCTGTCGCAGCGGATGGTCCGGCTTCCCCAGGTCCTGATCAATGTCAAGGACGTGGACAAGTCCGGGGTCGAAACCAACCAGCCCCTCCAGCAGGCCGTGGCTGCCGCGTCCGCCGCGCTGGGTGGGACCGGACGGGTGCTGCTGCGCCCCTCCGGCACCGAGCCGGTCGTGCGCGTGATGGTCGAAGCCGCTGACATGGAAACCGCCCAGGCAACCGCCGAGGAGCTGGCCCGGAGCGTGAAGGCGCACCTGTCGCTGGAGGCGGCCGCCGCCGAG
>NZ_JBNHGF010000275.1:0-3860 GCF_059091005.1 Arthrobacter sp. Y3223164 | reverse complement strand
GGGAGGCTCCGTCGGCGGGCATCGCCGCGACAGGGGAGGCGGCGCCGTCGTGCTTCAAGGCCGATGCCTTCGGTCGTTCCGGGGCGAGGCCGAGGGAGGCGGTGTCAGCCGCCTCCGGCGCCGCTTCGGCGACTTCGATCATCACGATGGTCACGTTGTCCGGGGAACCGCCGTCAAGCGTCAGCTCCACCAGCTGATCGACGGCGTCCTGCAGGGTGGGCGCGTTGCGCACCACGGATTCCACCACACTGTCCGGCACGACGGCGTTGAGTCCATCGGAGCAGAGCAGCCATTTCTCCCCCGGCTCGGCCTGATGGCTGGCCAGGTCGAGTTCGGGACTGGCATCGACGTCGCCCAAGACGCGCATCAGCACGTTGCGGTGCGGGTGGATTTCGGCTTCCGCCGGAAGGAGCCGGCCTTCGTCGATGAGCCGTTGGACGAAAGTGTGGTCCACGCTGATCTGCTCGAAGATGCCGTTTTTCAGCCGATAGGCACGGGAATCGCCGATGTGGGCGAATTCGAGCTTGTCGTCATGCAGCAGCAAGGCGGTGACGGTGGTGCCCATGCCCGCCAGCTTGGGACTGGTCTGCACCAGCTCCGAAAGGATGGAATTGGCGGTCTGGATCTCGTCGGCCAGCACGTTGGCAGGGTCCTGATGGCCCGAGCGGTCCAGATGGACCAGGTCCAGCACCGTGGACGCCGAGGCCACGTCACCGCCGGCATGGCCGCCCATGCCGTCGGCCACCACGGCAAGATAACGCCCGGCGTAGGCGGAGTCGTCGTTTTTAGACCGTGCCTTACCCACGTCAGACCGCGCCGCATAGCGCAGAACCAGAGCCACCGTCAGGGCCTCAACTCAATGACCGTCTTGCCGATCCGGATGGGAACGCCGGGATCAACGGGCAGCGCCCGCGTCAGCTGGTTCTCGGCCAGGTAGGTGCCGTTGGTGGAGCCGAGGTCCTCGATGAACCAGCGGCTGCCCTGCGGAAAGAGGCGGGCGTGCCGGCCGGAGGCGTAATCGTCCTCCAGCACCAGCGTTGCTTCCTGGGCCCGGCCCAACAGGATGGGGCTCGCGGCCAGTTCCAGCGAGTGGCCGGCCAGCGGCCCTTCCGTGACCACCAGGCGGCGCGGAGCCACCCGGGGGGCCGGAGCGTCCGCCAGGTCGGGATTCTTCCGGACTTCGCGCGCAGTGGGGGATCCGGTGCGGCTGCGCTTGCCGATCTGCAGGTCCCGCCGCAGTGCGGAGACGATGCTGATGATCATGATCCAGAGCAGGATCAGGAAACCGAACCGCAACGCGGTGACGACAAGCTCGCCCATTAGGCCCCGCCGCCCCGTGTCGGCAGCAGGCGGAAGGTAATGCGGGTGCGGCCCATCGTGATGACGGAGCCGTCGGTGAGGTCAATCCGGCCGTCGATCTTCTGGCCATTGACATAGCTGCCGTTGGTGGAACCGAGATCCACGGCCACGGCCGACCCGCCGTCGGTGCGGATCTCCAGATGGCGCCGCGAGACCCCGGTGTCGTCCACCATGATGTCGGCCTCGGAGGAGCGTCCGAGCACGATGGACGGCGCGTTGAGCGAGTAGCGCTGCCCGTTGATTTCCAACACGGGCGTCAGCAGGGTGGGCTGGCGCGACGGCGCCGCGGGGGCACTGCGCTGCAGGGGCTGCGGCTGGTGGCCCTCGGACTTCACGACCGTGGCCTCGACTTCGAAGTCGCCGCCCTTGAGTGCGTCGTCCTTGGTGAAGGAAACGCGCACCGGGCCCTGCAGGGTGTACTTCTGGCTGTTGACGTGGCGGATGACCACGTCGCACAGTTCTTCGGCCAGGGTGGCGCCCCATTGTTCAGCCATCGCGTAGTCGGAATCGCCCAGCCTGACGTCGAAGACGTTGGGAGCCAACGTGCGGCCCTGGGCCAAGGTGATGGAACCGTTGTCCAGTTCGCGGCGCAGGCGGCTTGCGATCTCCACCGGCTGCACCTGGCCCTTGCCGCCGACAGAGAAGGCGCCGCGGACCATCTTCTCGATGCCGCGCTCCATACTGTCCAGAATGCCCATCGGGCCGCCTCCTCCCAGAGTTGTGGTCAGGTCTGCCCCCCGCTGCGACAGCGGACAGGGCACACCTGTCTGGCGATTCTTCCCTTCGATACTACTTGGGCGTGTCCCAAAAGGCCCCATTCGGCAACGATCGCCGCGGGCGCGGCGGCGCCGGGGCGTGGTGAAGCTCACCATCGCGGAATCACGACGGCGGGGCGTGCGGCCCGCGGCGCAGGCCCTCCGATCCCCGTCGTTGCGCGGTATCCAAGGGGGCCGGCGCCCCGATTGGGAATTTGGGACTGTTTCACGCTACTATTGATCTCGCTGTTCTTGAGGAAAGCGAACCGGGAAACCGGTTGGCACGCCGAGAGGGCAGGAACAATGCGCGCGAGTGGCGGAACGGCAGACGCGCTGGCTTCAGGTGCCAGTGTCCGAAAGGGCGTGGGGGTTCAAATCCCCCCTCGCGCACGCAGAGCAAGAGCCCCGGTCTTCGGACCGGGGCTCTTGGCGTTAACGGATACCGGGCCCTCGCTGACCGCTTGGTTAGCGGGGGAGGGGGCCCGCCTCGCTGACCGCTTGGTCAGCGGGGGAGGGGCCCGCCTCGCTCACCGCTTGATCAGCGAGGAGGGGGGCCCGCGGCGCGCTCGGCGGCTGCTGATCAGCCCTGCTTGCCGGCGGCCTTCACGCGCTGCTCCTCGGCACGCACGGCGGCGAACGAGGCACGTTCCGCCACCAGCCATTCCGGCGGATCCTGCAGTAAAGCGGTGATTTCGGCCGTCGTCAGCGGCTCCGTGATGCCGCCGCGTGCCAGACCGGAGATGGAGACGTTGAGTTTACGGGCCACCTCCGGCCGCGGATGCGGACCGTTGCGGCGCAGCTCCGCCAGCCATTCCGGCGGATCGGATTGCAGCTGGTTGAATTCCTCCCGCGAGATCAGGCTGTCCTGGAACTCCTGCGGGGCCGCGGGCAAGTAGATGCCCAGTTTCTTGGCGGCCGTGGCCGGTTTCATGGATTGTGCCGATTTCGCGCTCATAAGCCCAGCCTAGCCGCCCTGCGCTACGGTGATGAAGTGCAGGATGCAGACCAGGAGCCGACGACCACGGCCCAATTGGCCGGACTGAAGGTCGGCTATGTCCCGGGCGTGACACCGGGGAAGTGGACCCGCCGGTGGGCGGAGCGGCTGCCCGACGTCCCGCTGACCGCTTTCCAGTGCGGCGAGGAGGAGCAGACGGCCATCCTGCGCGACGGCCGTGCCGACCTGAGCTTCGTCCGGCTGCCCGTGGACCGCGAGGGGCTGAGCGTGATCCCGCTGTATGCGGAACTGCCCGTGGTGGTCGCGCCGAAGGAACACGATGTTGCCCTCTACGACGAGGAAGTCCCGTATCGGGAGATCGCGCACGAGAACTTCCTGGACCCCGGGGAAATGGGCGGCGCCAAGACAGGCATCGAGGTAGTGGCGTCCGGGGCGGGACTGATGATCCTGCCGATGTCCGTGGCCCGGCTCTACAACCGCAAGGACGTGGTGTACCGCACGGTCACCGATCACCCCGAGACGCAGATCGGCCTCGCGTGGCTCACCGACCGGACCGAGGCCGCAATCGAGGAGTTCATCGGAATTGTCCGCGGCCGCACGGCGCGCAGTTCGCGCCAGCCCTCGGTGCAGGAACAACAGGGCAAGGGCAAGACCCGCAAGAACACGGGGAAGAACGACGGCGGAGGCTCCGGCGCGGGGAAGGGCACCGCTGCGGGAAAGGGCTCCGCACCGGGCCGGACGCCGGCATCGGGCAAGGGCGCGAACAAGCCGTCCGGCCAGGGCAAGGGCAG
>NZ_JBNHGF010000274.1:0-3884 GCF_059091005.1 Arthrobacter sp. Y3223164 | reverse complement strand
CGGCCTCGCTGTCGGCCCTTGCGCGCTCGGCGTCCTTCGCCAGCCGCGCATCGATGGCTGCCTGACGGCCGGCCGGGCTGAGCAGGCTGGCCACCGTGGCGACCACCAGGGTGCCGATGATCACTCCGAGCGACAGCTGGGTGCTGATCTCCGGGACCCACTCGACGTGCTGGCCGCCGTTGATGAACGGCAACTCGTTCTCGTGCAGCGCGTGGAAGATCAGCTTCACGCCGATGAAGGCCAGGATGACCGACAGCCCGTGCTTGAGGTAGACCAGGCGGTCCATCAGGCCGCCCAACAGGAAGTACAGCTGGCGCAGGCCCATCAGCGCGAAGATGTTCGCCGTGAAGACGATGAACGCGCTCTGGGTGAGGCCGAAGATCGCCGGGATGGAGTCAACCGCGAACAACAGGTCGGTCATGCCGATGGTAATGAAGACCATGACCATGGGGGTGAACAGGCGCTTGCCGTCGACCGTGGTGCGCAGCTTGTTGCCGTCGTAGTGCTCGCTGACCGGCAACTTCTTGGTCAGCCGGGAAATCAGCCCGGACTCGGAGCCCTCTTCCTCGTCCTCGCCCGAGTCTGTTGCCTGCTTCCAGGCGGTCCAGAGCAGGAACGCCCCGAAGATGTAGAAGACCCAGCTGAACTGGGCGATCAGCGTCGCGCCCAGCAAGATGAAGATGCCCCGCAGGATCAGCGCGATGATGATGCCGAACATCAGCACTTCCTGCTGGTACTTCCTCGGCACGGAGAACCTGGCCATGATGATGATGAAGACAAACAGGTTGTCCACGCTGAGGCTGTATTCGGTGATCCAGCCAGCCACGAATTCCTGGCCATAGTCGGGGCCGGCCTGCCAGAACAGCATGCCCGCGAAGATCAGCGCCAGGGTGACGTAGAAACCGACCCAGAGGCCGGCTTCCTTCATGGACGGCTCGTGCGGCCGCTTGACCACGTACAGCAGGTCGAACAGCAGGATGGCGCCCAGGACCACGAAGGACGTGATCTCAAAGGACAGCGATAATTGGTCCGACACGGAACCTTGCCTTTCACAGAAGATGCCGCGCGGGTGCTGTGCGCGGGTGCGAGTGTTCGCCGCAAGTCTCTCCGCCTGCCGCTCTGCGGCCAGGCCACTGCGCCCGGCGGGGCGTCGATGCCCCGCGTGTTGACGTCCACAGTGTTCGGGATACTCCCCTACGCTCGGTCAAGTGTAGCGCAGGAGCGCCCGACGACGGCGGGCGCGCACCGCCGTCGTCGTTTCACCGCCGGAAGTCCGGGCGGCAGCTGCCGAGCGCCTAGGCGTGGCCCGCGGCGCGCATCTGCCGCAGGTCCTTCTTCAGGTCCGAGACCTCGTCGCGCAGCCGGGCAGCCAGCTCAAACTGCAGCTCCGCCGCGGCGGCGTGCATCTGCTCCGTCATCTGGGCGATTAGCTCGCCCAAATCCTCGGCTGGTGCCGCGGCCAGACCGTCGCGGCGGATCTTGTCCTTGGGCACGGCGGCGGACAACCCCCGCTTGCCCTTGCCGTAGTCGAACTCCTTGAGCAGTTGCTGGGTGTCGGCGTCCTCGCGGGCCAGCTGGTCGGTGATGTCGGCGATCCGCTTCCGCAGCGGCTGCGGGTCCACCCCGTGTTTCTTGTTGTGCGCGACCTGGATCTCCCGGCGGCGGTTCGTTTCCTCGATCGCCTTGGCCATGGAGTCTGTGATCTTGTCCGCGTACATGTGCACCTGCCCCGATACGTTTCGGGCGGCACGGCCGATGGTCTGGATCAGCGAGGTGCTGCTGCGCAGGAAGCCTTCCTTGTCCGCGTCCAGGATGGCGACCAGCGAGACCTCCGGCAGGTCCAGGCCCTCGCGCAGCAGGTTGATGCCCACCAGCACGTCGAACGTGCCCATCCGCAGCTCGCGGAGCAGTTCGACCCTGCGAAGGGTGTCCACGTCGGAGTGCAGGTACTGGACCTTCACGCCGTGCTCGTTCAGGTAGTCGGTGAGATCCTCGGCCATCCGCTTGGTCAACGTGGTGACCAGGACGCGTTCGTTGCGTTCCACGCGCGCGTTGATCTCGCCCAGCAGGTCGTCGATCTGGCCCTTGGTCGGCTTGACGATGACCTCGGGGTCCACCAGGCCCGTGGGCCGGATGATCTGCTGGACATAGCCGTCGGACTTGGACAGCTCGTACTTGCCCGGCGTGGCGGAGAGGTAGACGGTCTGGCCGATCCGTTCCAGGAACTCGTCCCACTTCAGCGGCCGGTTGTCCATCGCGGACGGCAGGCGGAAACCGTAGTCCACCAGATTGCGCTTGCGGGACATGTCGCCCTCGTACATCGCGCCGATCTGCGGCACAGTAACGTGCGATTCGTCGATCACCAGCAGGAAATCGTCCGGGAAGTAATCCAGCAGGCAGTGCGGCGCGGTGCCCGGACCGCGGCCGTCGATATGCCGCGAGTAGTTCTCGATGCCGTTGCAGAACCCCATCTGCTGCATCATTTCGAGGTCATAGGTGGTGCGCATCCGCAGCCGCTGCGCCTCCACCAGCTTGTTCTGCGACTCGAGGACCTGCAGCCGGTCGCGCAGTTCGTCCTCGATGTCCCTGATCGCCCGGCTCATCCGGTCCTCACCGGCCACATAATGCGATGCCGGGAAGACGTACATTTCAGTCTCTTCGCGGATGATCTCCCCGGTAACGGGATGCAGCGTCTGGATGTTTTCGATTTCGTCCCCGAAGAACTCGATCCGCACGGCCAGTTCCTCGTACATCGGAATGATCTCCACGGTATCGCCCCGGACCCGGAACGTGCCCCGGTGGAAGTCGATGTCGTTGCGGGCATATTGCATGGCGACGAACCGGCGCAGCATGTCATCCCGGTTCATTTCCGCACCCTTGCGGAGCGTGACCATGCCCGCGATGTATTCTTCCGGCGTGCCCAGACCGTAGATGCAGGACACGGTGGCCACCACGATGACGTCGCGCCGGGTCAGCAGCGCGTTGGTGGCAGAGTGGCGCAAACGTTCGACTTCCTCATTGATGGAGGAGTCCTTCTCGATGAAGGTATCCGTCTGTGCCACGTAGGCTTCCGGCTGGTAGTAGTCGTAATAGGAGACGAAGTACTCCACGGCGTTGTTGGGCAGCAGCTCACGGAACTCGTTGGCCAACTGCGCGGCCAGGGTCTTGTTTTGCACCAGCACCAGGGTGGGCCGCTGCACCTTTTCCACCAGCCAGGCGGTGGTCGCGGACTTGCCGGTGCCGGTGGCACCGAGCAGCACGACGTCCTTCTCGCCCGCCTGGATCCGTTCGGTCAGTTCCGCGATGGCGGCCGGCTGGTCGCCGGCGGGCTGGAATTCGCTGACGACTTCGAAGGGCGCCACAACACGTTTGATGTCCTGCGCAAGACTCATGACGTTAACGGTAGACCCGATTGCGGTCAGGGTGGGTCCGGAATCGCTCTGGGCCTAACCCGGGCAGCGGATCCGCGCCTGCCTTGCCCGCTGACCATTGCCCGGTACCCGCCGCGTGCGGTAGATGTGTGGGTGCAGCCGACGACGAACGGAAGGCACGCCATGGACCTGGTTCGGACCTATCCCGAGGGTGTGACGTCGTGGATTGACGTCGAACACCGTGACCTTGAGGCGGCCAAGGACTTCTACGGCGGGATCTTTGGCTGGACCTTCGCCGAGGCCACTCCGCCGGGGGTATCTCCGCGCTATGTGATCGCCAGGCTCGACGGCCGGGACGTTGCCGGCCTCGGCGAGGGCACGGCGGGCGCCACCCCCGCGTGGAACACGTACGTCGCCGTCTTGGATTCGGAAGCGGCGGCAGAGAGGATCCGCTCCGCGGGCGGTCAGGTGCTCTCCGGCCCGGCCGACGCAGGTGACGGCGGCCGGGCGACG
>NZ_JBNHGF010000273.1:0-3893 GCF_059091005.1 Arthrobacter sp. Y3223164 | reverse complement strand
GGCTGGTCCGGCGGCGGCGACGGCGGTTGCTGCGGCCAGCACGAGCGCGCCGAAAGCCCCCAGGATTCTTCGCGACGTGGTTGACCGCGGGCCTTCGCGCCGGCTTTCGGGCTTCTGCCTCTTCCGCAGGCTCTGAACGGATCCGTGACTTTGACTGGGCATTGCAGCCTCCCCCAATAAGTGGATTTAGATCAGGCCCCAACCCCATACGCGGCACCTGCATCCCGCACTCTCCAAAGGTTATTGCACGCGCCCGCGCTTGAGCTAGGGGCTGTCCGGCGCCGTCTTGGCGGGACAGAGGATTCCCCGCCATGGCGTAGGCTGGGAGGACCATGGCTGAGATCGACTTTCCCGCTGAAATCCGCGCTCTGCGCGCCACGTATGACTCCATTGAAGCCGTCTCCGACGCGGAGGCGATCCGCAAAGATATTGCCGAGCTGAGCGAGCAGGCGGGCGTGCCGGACTTGTGGGACGACCCGGCCGCGGCGCAAAAAATCACCTCCAGGCTCTCGCACCGCCAGAGTGAACTGGAACGGCTGGAGAAACTGGCGGCACGGATCGACGATCTGGAAGTCCTGGTGGAACTGGGCCAGGAGGACGCCGGCGACGCGGACTCCATGGCCGAGGCGGCCAGCGAACTGACCTCGCTCAAGAAGGCGCTCTCTGAACTCGAAGTCGTCACGCTGCTCTCCGGTGAGTACGACGAGCGCGAGGCCGTGGTGACTATCCGCTCCGGCGCCGGGGGAGTGGATGCCGCCGACTTCGCCGAGATGCTGATGCGCATGTACCTGCGCTGGGCCGAACGCCATGGCTACCCGACCCAGGTGCTGGACACCTCCTACGCCGAAGAGGCCGGGCTGAAGTCGGCCACATTCGAGGTCAAGGCACCCTATGCCTTTGGCACTCTGTCCGTGGAGGCCGGCACGCACCGCCTGGTGCGGATCAGCCCCTTTGACAACCAGGGGCGGCGGCAGACCTCGTTCGCCGCCGTCGAGGTCATCCCGCTGATTGAGCAGACCGACTCGATCGACATCCCGGACAACGAGATCAAGGTGGACGTGTTCCGCTCGTCCGGTCCGGGCGGGCAGTCGGTGAACACCACCGACTCCGCCGTGCGGTTGACCCACATCCCCACCGGGATCGTGGTCTCGATGCAGAACGAGAAGTCGCAGATCCAGAACCGTGCGGCCGCGCTGCGCGTGCTGCAGTCCCGGCTGTTGCTGCTGCAGAAGGAGCAGCAGGACGCCGAGAAGAAGGCGCTCGCCGGCGACGTCAAGGCGTCCTGGGGCGACCAGATGCGCTCCTACGTGTTGAACCCGTATCAGATGGTCAAGGACCTGCGCACCGAACACGAGGTCGGAAACACGGGTGCGGTGCTCGACGGTGAAATCGACGACTTCATCGACGCCGGCATCCGCTGGCGCGCCAACAACCGCAACGCGGAAAACTAGCCGCCACTTCTCTGTTGCGCGAAGCCCGGCCGCTCCACCAGGAGCGGCCGGGCTTTTGTCGTCTGGGCGTGCGCCTGCACCCGGGCCTCAGCCGCCTGCAACCGAATCGTGACCTTCGCGACCCGGCGCGACTGTTGACACCTCTGTGAGCCACACCATAGATTTGCCGTAATCTGAATCACCTTTCAGGTTGGGGGCCTGACCATCAGGTTCAGACAGTTCCAGAGTTACTCCTCAAGAGATTTTTCAACGAAAGGCATCGGAGTGAAGGCAACGAAGAAGTTCCTGATGGCCGCGGCGCTGGTCACCGGACTGACCGTGAGCGCGTGCGCGCCGACCGCCGGCGGCGACACCGCTGGAGCGGCCGGCGAGGAAGGCAACGCCCCCGAGAGCATCAACGTGGGCATCGTCTATTCCGAATCCGGACCGCTGGCCGCCTACGGCGCGGCCTACTACCAGGGTCTCCAGGCGGGCATCGACTACGCCACCGAGGGCACCGGCGAGGTCAACGGCACCAAGCTCAACCTGACCTACCACGACGACGGCGGTGACCCCGACAAGGCGGTCAACGTCGCCAAGGACCTGATCGGCAAGGACTACAAGATCTTGGCCGGCACCGTGGTGTCCGGCATCGCGCTGAAGCTCGCGGAGCAGGCCGCGCAGAACAAGGTGCTCTACATCTCCGGCCCCGCCGCCACCGACGCGCTGCAGGGCATCAACGACTACACCTTCCGCTCCGGCCGCCAGAGCCTGCAGGACGTCGCAACCGCGGGCACCTTCGTGGACGACCTCAAGGGCAAGAAGGTCGTGGTGTTCGGCCAGGACAACGCGTTCGGCCAGGGCAACCTCGCCGCCGTCGAAGCCGTCCTCGGCGAGCAGGGCGCCGAAGTCGATGACGTGCTGGTACCCGAAGACGCCACCGAGTTCACGCCGTTCGCCCGCCAACTGATCGACGCCAAGCCGGATCTGGTCTTCGTGGCCTGGGCCGGCGCCACGTCGGGATCCATGTGGCAGGCACTGAGCCAGCAGGGCGCGTTCGACGCCGCCCCGATCGTGACCGGCCTGGGCGACGCCGCGACCTTCGGCGCCTACGGCAAGGCCTCGGACAAGATCAGCTTCCTGAACCACTACTTCCCGGGAGCTGCCGGCAACGACGTGGAGAAGGCCATGATCGAAAGCGTTGAGGCCGAAGGCAAGAAGGCCGACCTCTTCACCCCGGACGGCTTCGTCGCCGGCCAGATGATCGTGCAGGCGGTCAAGGAGGGCGGCAACGACGTCGACGCCATGGTCGAGGCGCTGGAGGGCTACAGCTTCGAAGGGCCCAAGGGCGAGACGACCATCCGCGCCTCCGACCACGCGCTGCTGCAGGAGATGTACCAGGCCAAGCTGGTGGAGAAGGACGGCGAGTGGGTGCCTGAGCTGATCAAGGCCATTCCGGCCGACGCGGTGGCTCCGCCGGAAGCCAAGTAACCGCAGCACAACCACAGGCAGGCCCGCACTGCTGCAGTACCGGGGCGCCGCCGACCTAACGGCGGCGGCGCCCCGGCCCGCGGCCAGGGTCCTCGACCGGACAGAAAGTGACATGATGACCTCCCCAGATCAGCCCGCGCTCACGGTGCAGGGCCTCGGCCTGCAGATCGGCGGCGCCCGCATCCTCGAGGATGTCGAATTCTCCGTCGCGACCGGAGAGATGGTCGGCGTGATCGGACCGAACGGTGCCGGCAAGACCACTTTGTTCAACCTCATCTCCGGCGTCCTGAAGCCGACGGCCGGTTCCATCACGCTCGACGGCAAGGACGTCACGTCGGCCTCGATCCACAGCCGCGCCCGCGCCGGCCTGGGCCGGACATTCCAGACCTCCAGCCTGTTCCCGCGGCTCAGCGTGCTGGAAAACGTCCGGCTCGCGGCCCAGGCAGCCCTCGGCGGAAGCGTCACGGTCTTCCGGTTCCCCTCGCGGACGGATTCCGCCACCGCCGCCGCGAAACAGAACGTGGCCGAGGTCGGGCTGGAGGACAAGCTGCACACCGCGGCCAGCGACCTCGCCCACGGCGACAAGCGCAAGGTGGAGATCGCCATGCTCCTGGCCGGCAACCCCTCGGTCATCCTGCTCGACGAACCGATGGCCGGAGTTGCCTCCGGCGACGTGCCGGGGCTGAGCGCCATCATCCGCCGGATGCACCGCGACCGCGGCTGCACCGTGATGATGGTCGAGCACCACATGGACGTGGTCCTCGGACTGGTCGACCGCGTGGCGGTCATGCACCACGGCAAGCTGCTGGCCATCGACACCCCGGACGCGGTGATGGCCAATCCCACCGTCCAGAGCGCCTACCTGGGAGAACCCGTATGAGCCAGCACCCGGAACGCCGCGCGGCCGCGCCGCAGGACGCTGCCCCGCCCATTGCGACGACGACCACCGCAACCGCCGCGGCCACGTCGCAG
>NZ_JBNHGF010000272.1:0-3903 GCF_059091005.1 Arthrobacter sp. Y3223164 | reverse complement strand
TGCCCCGGCGGCGCGATGGTGATCGCCTCAACCAACCCGGTTCCGGCGACGTGGCCGCGCTCTGGCAGCCGGGCGATGGGGCTGTCCGCAGGGCCGCGATGGACGCGGGAGCGGTCAGCCAATCTCGGTGATCTCCGGGCCCCGCTCGGGCGCGGTCAGTCCGGGGTTGCGCGGCGCCTCGGGTTGCGGCGGGCCCGGGACGCCCTTGGGCATCTTGAGCTGCAGCAGGTCCTTGGGCGGCAGCGGCTGCGAGCCCCGGACCACCACGGTGGAACGGAAGAGTTCCTCGAGGTCCGCGGCCTTGGCCCGGTCCAGCGCGGCGGGTCCCCCGATCACGCCGCGCAGGAACCAGCGCGGCCCGTCGACGCCGAGGAAGCGGGCCACCCGGAAGCCCTGCTTCCCGTCGGCGGTCTGTGCCGGCAGCTTGGCCACCACCTCGGTTCCCATCGGTCCGTCGATCTCTTGGACCGTGCCGCCCTGTGACCCCACGGAACTCGCGATCTGGGTGCGGATTTCCTTCCACAGCCCCTCGGATTTCGGCGCGGCAAATGCCTGGAGCTGCAAGTTGGAACCGGCCAGGTCCAGGGTCACCGCAACCACCCGCTTGGACTTTTCCTCGACCTCCAGCCGCAGCTGCAGGCCCTCCCGGGGACGGACCTTCAGCGCGCCCAGGTCCAAATAGCCGTTGCCGGTGTCCTGCTCGGAGTCGTCGTAGGGGCCGTTCCGGCGGGGACCGCTGTCCGGCGCCGGCCGCGTGGCATCCTCGCCAGGTGCGGCCGCGGCGGCTTCCGGCCCTTCGCCGTCGTTCTGGTTCCTCTTCTTGGAACGCCCAAATGCCATAACGTAAGATTCCTCTTCCTCCGGTCCTGCACCGGGTTGCTCAATGTCTGCGCCGAGGGGATGCCGCCTGCGGCGGGCAGGCGTCCAGGTGCGTGCCCGCCGCACCGCGCGGCGGAACTAACCGGCGCCGAACCCTCCGGTGGAACCGAATCCGCCGGCCCCCCGCGTCGAATCCGGAAGCTCGGCGACGCGTTCGAACGCGGCCGTCTCCACCTTCTGGATGACCAGCTGCGCGATCCGGTCCCCTCGCTTGAACGTGAGCGTTTCACTGGCATCGGTATTCAGCAAGGTGACCGCTATCTCGCCCCGGTAACCGGCGTCCACCGTGCCGGGGGCGTTGACGATGGTCAGTCCGTGCTTGGCGGCCAGCCCGGAGCGTGGGTGGACCAGGGCAACATAGCCGTGCGGCAGCGCCAGCGCCACGCCCGTCGGCACCAGGACACGTTCCCCCGGGGCGATCCGGAAATTGATCCGGCTCCGCAGGTCGGCCCCGGCGTCCCCCGGGTGGGCGTAGGCGGGCGGTTCCAGTCCGTCGTCGAGCATTTTCAGCTGGACCGTCAGCGTTTCAGTTGTCTGCTGCACTCGTGATCGTTTGTCCTTGCGATTGCGGATGTGGCGGCGGGAAGACTGCGGCCGCCAAGGGCCTGGCCCGCTGAGATATTCCGCACATCACTCTAGCGCGTTTTCAACCGTGGCGCCCGCGGGCGGGCGGGCTTCCGGGGGCCCGCCGGAAGCAAGGTGAAATGCCTGTCAAAAGGTGAAAAGCTGGGTCCATGACACAACCCGCGACCCCTGCAGGCGGCTCCGGTCCCGCCGGCGGTCCTTCCTCCGTGACCCACTTCGATGAGCGGCTGTGGCCCAATTTCTGGGTTTGGCTCATCGCCGCCGGCACCGCCGCGGCGGTCATCGTCATGCTGGCACCGATCAGCATGACCGCGGGCATCATCGGCGCCGTCGTCGCCGCCATCCTGCTGGCCGTCCTGCTGATCGCTTCCACGCCGCGGATCCTGGTCACCGACACCATGCTGCAGGTGGGCCGCGCCCAGATCGAGCGCCGCTACGTGGGGCGGGTGGAAGCGTTCACCGGCGAGGCCGCCACGGAGCAGCGCGGCCCCAAGCTGAACGGCACCGCGTACATGTGCATGCGCGGCTGGATCGATCCGGTGGTCACCATCGAAATCACCGACGAGACGGACCTGACCCCTTACTGGATCGCCTCTACGCGCCGGCCGCAGCAGCTCGCCGCGGCCCTGAACCGCCCCGCCGCGGACGCGTCCTAGGGCCCGCGGGGCGGGCGCCCCGCCGGCCGGCCTCTTGGTTGCGGGCGGCTACCCCTCGCAGTCCCGGCAGTAGAGCAGCCCGTCTTTTTCCTTGGCCACCTGCGACCGGTGGCGGACCAGGAAGCAGGAAGCACAGGTGAACTCGTCCTGCTGGGCCGGGAGTACGCGGACCAGCAGTTCCTCGCCGGAGAGGTCGGCGCCGGGCAACTCGAACCCCTCGGCCGCCTCGGCCTCGTCCTCGTCGACCACGGCCGACTGCGTGTCGGTCCGCCGGTGCGACTTCAGCTCTTCAATGGACTCCTCGTGGGTCTCTTCGTCAGGCTTCCGCGGGGCGTCGTAGTCAGTGGCCATTGTTGTTTTGCTCCCACTCCGGTGGTCCGGTCCAGTTTCACATCAGGCCCCCGGTTCCGGGACACGTGCCCGTGCCTGACGATCTGTGCACAGGCTCAACGCGTTCGCCGTCGATTTTGTGCCCGTGACGCGAAGATTCTTGCCGATTTCGGCGCGCCTGCCAAACCCGGGGGCCGCTGGGCGTTCACGGCCGCCTTCGGACGCGGCGCCCGGCCGGGGCGACCTTGGCCACAAACTCCGCGCCACACCTGCGAAAACAATAGGAAAAGCCCGGTATGGGTGGCAGAGTTTCAGGCATAAAGTGTCGTCTGGTGGAGGGTTTTCATGCAGGATCTACGGCTGGTGGGTGTCCATGAGGATGGCGAACATCTGCTGTTGAGCGCAGGTGGGGACGACTACCGTCTGGCCATAGACGAAGCCCTGCGCACAGCGGTCTTCCGACCGACAACAACGCGCGCTCCCGGGGCCGGCGAACCGTCGGACGCCGGCATGTCCCCCCGCGAAATCCAGGCGCGCATCCGAGCGGGCGCCACGGCCGAGGAGGTCGCGGCCGAATCCGGCCTCGACCTGCAGCGGATCCGGCGCTATGAAAGCCCGGTGCTCGCCGAGCGCCACTACATCGTCGAGCAGGCCCGCAAGGTGGAAGTCGCCGGCCCGCTGCCCGGCCACGACGGCTACCGGTCGGCCTTCGGCGACGAGCCCGCCACCCTGGGAGAAATGGTGGACCACCGGATCCACGCCTTCGGCATCGACCCGGAGTCGATGAACTGGGATTCCTGGCGGCGCAGCGACGGCACGTGGGAAGTTGTGGCGTCCTTTACCGCGCCGGCGGCTCCCGCCACCGACTCCATCGGGGAAGAACCGCCCGCCCGCTGGGTCTTCCATGCGGCCCGCCGCACCATCCAGAACGCCAACCGGTGGGCGCAGCAGCTGAGCGAGCTCGAAACCGTGGACGGCCCGGTCCCCGGGCGCCGGCTGAAGGCCGTCACCGACCATGTCTTCGACTTCGAAGCCGATACCGGCGCGGACCCGGACCTCGAGCCGGCAGGGCACGAGGACGGCGGGCAGGACGACGGGCAGTCCGCCGAGTCGGAAGAGCTGCTGGACGTGCTGCGCTCCCGGCGGGGGCAGCGGCTGGGCGTCGACGAAGATGCCGACGACGCGCTGGCCTTGATGCTCACCCACGGTCCGATTCCGGCGGCCCACCCGCGCGACTCGTTCGAGGACTCGGACGATTCCGGCGACGATCCCGGCGCGCGGCCGCGCGCCGGGTTCCCGCTGACGCTGGCCCCGGCCTACGACGACGGCGCGGTCTCTTCACTGGAATTGGGGCACGGGATCAGCACCCACACGCACGAAATCACGCTCTCCGGCGCGCCCGGTTTCCTGCGGGACGAGCCGGCCGCGGCAACCGGCGGCGGCGTGCGCGACC
>NZ_JBNHGF010000271.1:0-3930 GCF_059091005.1 Arthrobacter sp. Y3223164 | reverse complement strand
CGGCCGGTTCCCGGGCCGGAGCCGCAGGGACAGCGGCAACCGTGGGCGGAACGGCAGGCGGCGGGGGAGCGGTGACACTGATGGGCTGGCCGCCGTGTACGGCCACGTCGGCCTCGAGCTCGTTCAGCATGTCGACCGCCTCGTCAACCATGGTCTGGTCGCCCGCGGCCAGTCCGCGGACCAGCCATTGGGCCAGCGCGAATTCGGCGGACAGCGCTGCCCGGCGCATCAGGTGGGGATCGACCGGGTCCTTGCGGTACTTGCGGTAGGACTCCAGCACGACGTCGGCGAACGACTGTTCGTGCACGGCCACCAGCCACGCGAAGTCATCGGCGGGATCGCCAATGCGCAGGTCGGTCCAACCGGTCACCGAGCTGACGCTGCCGTCTTGGACCAGGAGGTTGTCTTCGTGCAGGTCGCCGTGCACCACGCACGGATTGAACTTCCAGAGGGCCACGTCCTCCAGGGCGTGCTCCCACCGGCGCAGCAGGGCCGGCGGTATCTTGCCGGTGGTGGCGGCCTGGTCGAGTTCGTTGAGCTTGCGCTGGCGGAACTGGTCGGCCGTGTAGCTGGGCAGATCCGCGGCGTCGACCATGCGCTGGGGCAGGTCGTGGATGCCGGCTGTCGCCCGTCCGATCGATACCGGGACGGCGGCGCCGGCGGCGACCAGAGCTTCCAGCGCCAGCATGCTCCCCGGCACGTGGTTGTAAACGAAGGTGCGCAGTTCGGACTGCTGGACGGTCCCGGCGACCGTGGGCACCTGGAAAGGCAACTCCGCGCGGATCGCGGGCGAGAAGGCCCGGAGCACCAGCAGTTCCGTTTCGAGCCGCATGCTCGCCTCGGCGTGCTTCGGAGAACGCACGCGCCACCGCTTGCCGGACGCATCGGTGAGTACCGCGGACTGGAAATCCGCCGCATCATCCGGCAGCCCGGCAACGCCCGTGGGCGTCAACCCGGGAACGGCCGCGGTGGCTATGGCCGCCAGCTCCAGAGGTGTCTTTCTCACGTAGTCCACCGTACGTGCAACCGGTACCGGCAGCCCGGCCACGGCCGCGGCGAGTCGCCGGAAGGGTGAGGCAGGCCGCACCGGCGGGGCACCGCCGGTGCGCAGTCCACAGCGCCGGCGGCGCGAATAACGGTCCGGGCGCCGGGGTGAGTACGGTAGAGAGCATGAGTCTTAGCACCGCCGCTGCAGGGTTCCCGCCGCTGGGCCAGCTGATGCTGGCGCGCACCACCATGGACCGCGGGTGCGAGCGGCGCAGCCACCCCGGCCTGGTGGACGGCATCTGGGGCAGCGACACCACGCATGTGATGCTGATCGCCGATGGCAAGACGCTGGTCCGCGGCGGAAGGATCGTGTTGCTTCCGAGCAGGGAACGGACCGCAACCGACCTCTCCGTCTACCTCGGCCGGGCCGTGGAGGGTGCGGATGTGCCCGTCGGGACCGACATTGTGCTCTCGGTGTTGGCGGACCGCGCAGAAGCTGCCGGGTACGACGGCGAGTGGCTGGGCCTGCGGGATGTGGCGGGGGAGCTCTCTGCGCAGGACGCCGGGCTGTTTGTGGAGGCCGCGGCGATTTCCAACTGGCACCTGACCCACACCCACTGCCCGCGTTGCGGCCACCGCACGGAGATCGAGCAGGGCGGCTGGGTGCGCCGCTGTCCCGCCGACGGAAGCCAGCATTTCCCGCGCACCGATCCCGCCGTCATCGTTTCGGTCATCGACGAGGACGACCGCCTGCTGCTCGGCCGCAACAGCGCATGGCCGGCCAGCCGGTATTCGACCCTGGCCGGTTTCGTCGAGCCGGGGGAGTCGCTCGAGGCCGCGGTGGTGCGGGAAATCGAGGAGGAGTCCGGCGTCGTCGTGCACTCGCCGCGCTACCTTGGGTCCCAGCCGTGGCCGTTCCCGGCATCGCTGATGATTGGTTTCACGGCGGTCGCGACGGACGCGGCGTCGGTGCCCGACGGCGTGGAGATCCTGGACACACGGTGGTTCAGCCGGGAGGAACTGGCCGCGGCACTGAAGGCCGACGAGGTCCAGGTGGCCAGCGGCATTTCAATTGCGCGGGCGCTGATCGAGCACTGGTACGGCGGCGAACTGCCGCAGGCCGGACGATGAGCGCAGCGGCAGCCGGGCCCCTCCCGGACAGCAGCCTCGAAGACCGGATCCTGGCCGGACTGGATGACGAGCAGCGGCAGGTGGCCACCAACCTGGCCGGACCGTTGTGCGTCCTCGCCGGAGCGGGCACCGGCAAGACCCGGGCGATCACGCATCGGATCGCCTACGGGGTACACACCGGGGTGTATACGCCGCAGCGGGTGCTGGCGGTGACGTTCACCGCGCGTGCGGCCGCCGAGATGCGGACGCGGCTGCGCGACCTCGGTGTTGGCGGGGTGCAGGCGCGAACGTTCCACGCCGCGGCGCTGCGCCAGCTGCAGTTTTTCTGGCCGCAGGCGGTCGGCGGTCCGTTGCCCGGCCTGCTGGACCACAAGGCCAGCGTCATCGCCGAATCTGCCCGGCGCCTGCGGCTGACCACCGACCGTGCCGCCATCCGCGACCTGGCGGCCGAGATCGAGTGGGCCAAGGTTTCCATGCTCACGCCCGAGAGCTATGTCCGCCGGGCGGCCGGGCGTGCCGCACCGGCAGGCTACGACCTGACGACGGTGGCGCGGCTGTACCAGGCCTACGAGGACGTGAAGACGGACCGGAACATCATCGACTTCGAGGACGTCCTGCTCATCACCGTGGGGATCCTCGAGGAAGACCCGAAGGTGGCGGCCGCCGTACGGGACCAGTACCGGCACTTCGTGGTGGACGAATACCAGGACGTCTCGCCGCTCCAGCAGCGGCTCCTGGACCTCTGGCTGGGTGACCGTGAAGAACTCTGTGTCGTCGGCGACGCCAGCCAGACCATCTACTCCTTCACGGGAGCGACCTCCCGGCATCTGCTCGAGTTCACCAAACGCTTCCCCGGAGCCGACGTCGTAAAACTGGTCCGGGACTACCGCTCCTCGCCGCAGGTGGTGCAGCTGGCGAACTCGCTGCTGGCCGCCCGCACCCGGCAGCCGGCGCGGGACAACGACAGCTGGCCGACCCCGCTGGAGCTCATCGCCCAGCGTCCGGCCGGGCCCGAGCCCTCGTTCACGGAATGCGCCGACGACGAGGCCGAGGCGGCCCAGGTGGCCACCCGCATCCGCAAACTGCTCGACGACGGCGTGGGCGCCGCCCAGATCGCCGTGCTGTTCCGCACCAACGGGCAGTCCCAAGTCTACGAACAGGCGCTGGCCAATGCCGGCATCGGCTATCAGCTGCGCGGCGGGGAGCGGTTTTTCCAGCGGCGGGAGGTCCGCGACGCGATCCTCCAGCTGCGGGCCTCCTCCCGGGCCGCCGGAACCGAACCCGTGCCGCAACTGGTCCGGGACGTGCTGGCGAACCTGGGCTACACGCGGGAAGCTCCGCAGACCGGCGGCGCGGTGCGCGAACGCTGGGAATCTCTGGCCGCGCTGGTGGGACTGGCCGACGAGTTGGACGCGGCCCGCGGTTCCGCGGCGGGCGGTGTTTTCACCATGTCCGACTTCGTGGCAGAGCTCGACGAACGCGCTGCCGCCCAGCATGCCCCCACCGTACAGGGTGTCACCCTCGCCTCGCTGCACTCGGCGAAGGGCCTCGAATGGGACGCAGTCTTCCTGGTCGGTTTGAGCGAGGGGCTGATGCCGATCTCCTTCGCCGACACCGACGAGGCCGTGGATGAGGAACGCCGGCTGCTCTACGTGGGCATCACCCGTGCCCGCCAGCACCTGGCGCTGTCCTGGTCGCTGGCCCGGACCCCGGGAGGCCGCGCCAACCGCAAGCCGTCCCGGTTCCTGGACGGGCTGCGGCCGGCCTCTTCCTCCTCCGTCCGCAGCACGCCGGGCCAGCGGCCGGCGCGGC
>NZ_JBNHGF010000270.1:0-3943 GCF_059091005.1 Arthrobacter sp. Y3223164 | reverse complement strand
CCCGCCGTCGTCGTCGCGGCTCCCGAGGCGCGCCGTCGTCGTCGTCATGTTTCCGTGGCGCCCGCCGTCGTCGTCACGATTCCCATGGCCCGCCGTTTCGCCGGGCCGGTGCCGGCCGGCCGGTACCGGTAACAACTGGGGGACAGGGCCGCAGCCGTTCTAGACTGGAGTCACCCCCATCTATACGCACGGCCATCACCATGCTTGCAGCGAAGGAACACCCCTGTGGAAAAACCAGTAGTCCTGCTGGCGGAGGAACTCTCCCCGGCGACCATCGAAGCCCTCGGGCCCGACTTCGAGATCCGGCAGACCGATGGAGCCGACAGGTCCCAGCTGCTGGCCGCGATTGCCGACGTCGACGCCATCCTGGTCCGCTCCGCCACCAAGGTGGACGCCGAGGCCATTGCCGCGGCCAAGAACCTGAAGGTCATCGCCCGCGCCGGCGTGGGCCTGGACAACGTGGACATCAAGGCCGCCACCCAGGCCGGCGTCATGGTCGTGAACGCCCCGACCTCCAACATCGTCTCCGCCGCTGAACTGACCGTCGGCCACATCCTGGCCCTGGCCCGCCACATCCCCGCCGCGAACGCCTCGCTCAAGGGCGGCGAGTGGAAGCGCTCCAAGTACACCGGCACCGAGATCTACGAGAAGAAGATCGGCATCATCGGCCTGGGCCGCATCGGCGCCCTGATCGCCGCGCGCATGCAGGCGTTCGAGACCCAGATCCTGGCCTACGACCCGTACGTGACCAGCGCCCGCGCCGCCCAGCTGGGCGTGCAGCTGGTCAGCCTGGACGAGCTGCTGGAGCAGTCCGACTTCATCACCATCCACATGCCGAAGACCCCGGAGACGGTGGGCATGATCGGTGCCGCCGCCTTCGAAAAGATGAAGCCCACAGCCTGCGTGGTCAACGTGGCCCGCGGCGGCCTGATCGACGAAGCCGCGCTCTACGACGCGCTGAAGGAAGGCAAGATCGCCGGCGCCGCCATCGACGTCTTCGTCACCGAGCCGAGCACCGACCTGCCGTTCTTCGAACTGGAGAACGTGGTGGTCACCCCGCACCTGGGCGCCTCCACCGAGGAAGCGCAGGAGAAGGCCGGCATCTCCGTGGCCAAGTCCGTGCGCCTGGCGCTGGCCGGGGAACTGGTGCCCGACGCCGTGAACGTGGCCGGCGGCGTGATCGCCCCGGACGTCCGCCCGGGCATCCCGCTGATCGAAAAGCTCGGCCGGATCTTCACCGCGCTGACCCACGATTCGGTGACCCAGATCGACGTCGAAGTGGCCGGCGAGATCGCCGAGCTGGACGTGAAGGCGCTGGAACTGGCCGCGCTCAAGGGCGTCTTCCGGGACGTCGTCTCCGAGCAGGTCTCCTACGTCAACGCCCCCGTGCTGGCCGAGCAGCGCGGCATCAACACCCGCCTGATCACCACCACGGAGTCTGAAGAGTACCGCAACGTGCTCACCATCCGCGGCGCCCTGTCGGACGGTTCCCAGATCTCCGTCTCCGGCACGCTGACCGGCCCCAAGCAGATCCAGAAGATCGTGGCCATCAACGGCTACGAGGTGGAAATGCCGATCAGCGAACACGTGATCGTCTTCCTCTACGAGGACCGTCCGGGCGTCATCGGCACCCTGGGCCGGCTGCTGGGCGAGCAGGACATCAACATCGCCGGCATGCAGGTGGCCCGCAACGACGCCAGCAAGCAGGCGTTGGCCGTGCTGACCGTGGACAGCGCCCTGCCGCAGGACCTGCTGGAAAGGCTCAGCGCGGAGATCGGCGCCGTCGTGGCCCGCGAAGTCGACCTGCAGGACTGACTCTCGCCGCGCGGTAAAGCGCGCCCGGTCCCTGCTGTTCCCCCCGGGGCCGGGCGGGCTTTACGCAGACCCGCGGGTCGATTCCTCGCCTGCGCTCACCTCGTGAGAACCTTAATGCCGGGTCAATTCGACCTCTGGCCTTTTTGCTGCCGTATGGAGTGATTCTGTGGAAATCCGGTTCAACGCTGCGTCACGCTTCATGCGCAGCCGTTCGCTCGTGGTGACGGTCGCCGTCCTGATCGCGGCAATGGTCCTTTCCATTTTCGTCCAGGGTCGGGCACAGGCATCGCTGACCCGGATCGTCGACGCCAACACCCGCGGCGTGTACGACATCCTGGTCCTGCCCGAGGGCACCGCGGGCGACGAACTGCGCCAGCCGGACTTCCTCAGCGGCAACGGCGGCATCGCCGCGTCGGATCTGGAGCAGGTCCGGGGGATCGACGGCGTCTCCGTCGCCGCCCCGATTTCGCTCGTGTCCAAGGTGGTCCAGGACATCGAGTTCCCGCAGCTGAAGGCCACCGATTATGTCGGCTACAACCCGAACATCGAGCAGTACCTCAAGGGCCAGGGCATCAAGGACGCCGTGCCGAAGGAAGAGTGGCCGGCGCCGGATTCCGTCTTCAACGAAGAACCGACGAACTACCGGATCACCGCCAAGGCCGTCAGCTCCGACGGCCTGACGGACACCGTCCTCTTTGAAACAGCCGCCGAGGGTTCCCTGGGCCAGGCGAAGCTGGAGGAGCTGAAAGTACCCGGCGGCACCAGCCTGCGCACCGTGGCCCCCAAGGGCGAAACCGGCATCAAGTTCCCGGACCCGGCCGGCGGCAGCATGCACGGCGATTTCGACACCACCATCGCGCTGCCCATGCTCCCGCAGATCACCGAGACGGTGGTTGCCGTGGACCCGGCGGCCGAATCCGCGCTGCTCGGCGAGGCCGGCGACTTCCTGGCCCCGCTCAAGCAGGCACCGGAACCGACCGACCGCAACGCCCAGGAACTGGGCCAGCACTTCTCCTCGCAGTTCGGCATGGGCATGTTCTCCGAGGGCGGCGAAGGCGCCGCCATCGACGGGCACCCGTTCGAGTTCTGGAGCCCGTTCTTTGTCCAGTACCAGAACGCGGTGGAAGCCGGCACGCTGGACGAGGAATCCCAGGTCATCCCCATGGTGGTCCGTTCCGGCACCGACCTGGACCTGACCTACTCGGTCACCATCGAAGAACTGGACGACGCCGGCAACACTGTCTCGGAGGTCGGCACCGTCAGCAAGGAGCTGGGGGAGGGCTACCTGCCCTTCGCCTCCAGCAAGCCCTTCCAGCTGCGCTGGCCCGGCGGCGAGGACTACAACTACCTGCTGGGCTCCGGCGGCGTCCAGATGGTCGCCGGCCTGCACCAGCCGCCGGTGTGGACCACGGACTTCATGTCCAACCCGGAGTTCACCGCCGGGGACGCCGCCAGCGACGGGAGCGCGGAGCAGACCGCCACGCCGCAGGGTTGGATCCAGGTCAACAAGCTGCCGGAGAAGACCCTCCAGTGGCAGCTGGAACCGGACCAGAGCCAGCGGGAACCGGTGGAAGAGCAGTCCTACCGCAGCACCGTGGATTCCGGCGGCGAATCCGCCACTCCGCTGCCCTTCGTCTACGGCACCTTCGACGCGTCCGCGGTGCGCGAGGCCGCCGGCGACGTGAACTACCTGCCGTTGGGCGGGTACGACCCGACGCCGGTGACCATCACCGAAGACGCCGAGGGCAACAACGTCGACGACACCGTGATGAAGCCGGGCCTCAGCGGCGCCGGCCTGTCCGTGCAGTCCGCGGGCGCCATCACCGACTTCGCCGGACTGGCCGCCGTCCGCGGCACGAGCGCCGAGGAGCCTGTCATCGACGCGGTCCGCGTCCGCGTCGACGCCGCCGGCTCGTGGGCCGACGCCGAAGACCAGATCAACGCCGTGGCCGCCGCGATCGAGGACCTCGGCCTGCAGACCCAGGTGGTGGCCGGCTCGGCCCGCGAAGACGTGTCCATCTACGTGCCGGACTACCACAAGGACGCCTCCGGCACGGTCAGCGACCTCGGCACCGTGCAGCAGTCCTGGGTCCGCCAGGGCGCGGCCGGCGAGGTGCAGGGCGCCCTG
>NZ_JBNHGF010000269.1:0-3951 GCF_059091005.1 Arthrobacter sp. Y3223164 | reverse complement strand
CGCCAGCACCTGCGGGCGGCCGAGGACGTGACCGAAGAGCGGCACCAGCGGCCGGGCGCCGAACATCCCGGCGTCATCTTGCTGCGCCAGGGCGCGGGGCTGCGCCGGACCAACTTGATGAGCACCGAGTTGGCCGGGTTCGTTTCCGCGTGCGACGGCGAGCTGGGCGTGGACCAGCTCATCGGTGCGCTGGCGGCGCTGCTGGGCCGCGAGGAGCCGGACTTCGCCGGGCAACTGTCCGCCGAAGTGCGGAACCTGGTGGCAGACGGCTTCCTGGCGCCTGCCGGCGAATAGGAAATTGTTGCCGGATTGCAGTCCGGGATTGGCCGGCAGCCCCGCCCGGGAGCGGTGACCGGCATTACACTTACTGATCATGACTAAGGCTTCAAGCACGACGACCGGCCGGGCGGCCACGGCAGCGGCGGCCACTCCGGCCGAGCCGGCGGCCGGAGACAGGGTCAATATCTCCGATGCCCGCGCCATCCGTGCGCTGGCCCATAACGTGCGGTTGAAGGTCATCGAAGAGCTCTTTGATACGCAGCAGCCGGCCACCGCCACGGAGTTGGCGCAGCGGCACGGGCTGACGCCCAGCGCCATGAGCTACCACCTGCGGGCGCTGGAAAAGTGGGGATTCGTCAAACGGTGCGTGAACCAGGGCGACGGCCGGGAACGGCACTGGCAGGCCGCCGCCGGACGCCTGGACGTGACCAGCGTGGCGGACAGCCGTGCCGCCACCATGGGCGTGGTGGATGTGGAACTGAACGACCTGCGCGAACGCCTGTCCAAGTACGTCAAACGGGACAAGCAATTGCCGAACCCGGACACCTGGCGGCAGGAGGGGCACCTGGCTGCGCTCAGCACGGGGCGGTTCTACCTGACCGAGGAACAGCGGAAGGACCTCGGCCGGCGGATCGGCGAGATCCTGCTGGAATACAGCCCGACCACCAATCCCGAAAACCGGGGAGAAGGGGCGGAAAAGCTGTACTACGTCTTCTCCTTCCTGCCCGGCGACATCGACAACGATTAGGGCCTTGCCGCGGGCATCGGCAGCGGTCCGTTGCCGCGGAGGCAGCCGGCTGCACGCGCTGGCGTTTTCTGTTTCGCGGTACTGTTGCGGCTAACCTAGTGCTGACGGTCCTCCACCCCGCCGGGTTGGGGGACGTATTTACAAGCGCATCAACACCCTTTCTTTACGTAGGAGCACAGTGCCAGCCAAGGCCCGCGAAAAAACCGGTAAGAAACTCGTCATCGTCGAGTCCCCGGCCAAGGGCAAAACCATCGCCGGGTACCTCGGCGAGGGCTTTGAGGTCACGGCTTCCATGGGGCACATCCGT
Organism: Arthrobacter sp. Y3223164; assembly: GCF_059091005.1. Lineage (NCBI taxonomy): Bacteria > Bacillati > Actinomycetota > Actinomycetes > Micrococcales > Micrococcaceae > Arthrobacter > Arthrobacter sp. Y3223164. The sequence continues at coordinate 2,617 of NZ_JBNHGF010000269.1, read as the reverse complement.
GACCTGCCCCAGCCCTCCGACCTGCCGGCCGAGCTGAAAAAGACGTCGGTCGGCAAGTTCGCGGTGGATATCGAGAACGATTTCGAGCCGTATTACGTGGTGTCTCCGGACAAGAAGAAAAAGGTGTCCGAGCTCAAGTCGATGCTCAAGGACGCCGACGAACTCTATCTGGCAACTGACGGTGACCGCGAGGGCGAAGCCATCGCGTGGCATCTGCTGCAGGTGCTGCAGCCCAAGGTGCCCGTGCACCGCATGACATTCAGCGAGATTACCCGCGAAGCCCTGCAGCGCGCCCTGACCGAGGTCCGCGAGGTGGACACCGACCTGGTCGACGCCCAGGAGACCCGCCGGATCGTGGACCGGCTTTTCGGCTACGAACTCTCGCCGGTGCTCTGGCGCAAGGTCAAGGCGGGGCTCTCCGCCGGACGCGTGCAGTCCGTGGCTACCCGGCTGGTCGTCGAGCGCGAGCGCGAGCGGATGGCGTTCCGGGCGGCCTCCTACTGGGACCTGGTGGCAACCGTGGCGCCGGAGGACGCGGCCAAGGGCGGGGTGTTCAAGGCGAAGCTGGTCTCGGTCGACGGCAGCCGGGTCGCCGCCGGCAAGGACTTCAACGATCTGGGCCAACTCAAGGCCCGCTCCGCCGTCCATTTGGACGAGGCGGCCGCCACCGCGCTGGCAGACTCCCTGCGCAGCGCCAGCTTCTCCGTCCGCGCGGTAGAGAACAAGCCCTACACCCGCCGGCCGGCGGCGCCGTTCACCACCTCCACCCTGCAGCAGGAGGCGGCCCGCAAGCTTCGGTTCTCCGCGCGCTCGACCATGCAGGTGGCGCAGAAGCTGTACGAAAACGGCTACATCACCTATATGCGTACCGACTCGCCGGCGCTAAGCGATCAGGCCGTGAACGCCGCGCGGCGTCAGGCCTCCGAGCTGTACGGGCCCGAGTATGTCCCGGATGCCCGCCGCGTTTACAAGGGCAAGGACAAGAACGCCCAGGAAGCCCACGAAGCCATCCGGCCCGCCGGTGATTCTTTCCGCACGCCCGGCCAGGTGCGCAGCCAGCTTTCCGGCGACGAGTACCGGCTGTACGAGCTGGTCTGGAAACGCACGGTGGCCTCGCAGATGGCCGACGCCAAGGGATCGACGTCGACCGTGCGGCTCGGCGCCACGGCCGGGGACGGGCGGGACGCGGAGTTCACCGCATCCGGCACCGTCATCACGTTCCCCGGTTTCCTGGCCGCCTATGAGGAGGGCAAGGACGCCGGACGCGAGGACGAGGACGATGCCACCGGCGGGCGCCTGCCGAACCTCGCCAAGGGCGACGCGCTGGACGCGCAGGCGGTCGACGCCGTGGGGCACGAGACATCGGCACCGCCGCGCTACACCGAAGCATCGCTGATCAAGACGCTGGAAGACCGCGGCATCGGCCGTCCGTCCACCTACGCCGCCACCATCTCCACCATCATGGACCGCGGCTACGTCCGCACCCGCGGCCCCGCCCTGGTTCCGAGCTGGATCGCGTTCTCCGTGGTACGGCTGCTGGAGGAGTACTTCAGCGACTACGTCGACTATGACTTCACGGCGGAACTCGAAGAGGACCTGGACCGCATTGCCCGCGGCGAGGCCAGCCGGACCGAGTGGCTCTCCGGCTTCTACTACGGGGACCGCAAGGAAACCGGCCTGAACACCGTGGTGAACGACCTGGGCGAGATCGACCCGCGCCGGATCAATTCGATCGAGATTGCCGAGGGAATCACCCTGCGGGTGGGCAAGTTCGGCCCGTATCTGGAACGCAACGGCGAGGGCGACGGCGAGGAGCCGGAGCGGGCCAATGTCCCCGACGACCTGGCTCCGGACGAGCTGACCCCGGAGAAAGCCCTCGAGCTGATGGAAACCCAGGGGCCTGGCGAGCGCGAGCTTGGAAAGGACCCGGAGACCGGCCGGACGATCGTGGCCAAGGAAGGCCGTTACGGCGCCTACGTCACCGAGGTGATCCATGAGCCGACGGCCGAGGAACTGGCCGCGCAGCCGGTGGAGTATTACAAGAACGGCAAGCCCAAGCCGCCGAAGAAGCCCGCCAAGGTCAGGCCTCGCACCGGTTCCCTGTTCAAGTCGATGAGCGTGGACACCGTCACCCTCGAGGACGCGCTGAAGCTGCTGAGCCTGCCGCGGGTGCTTGGCACCGATGCCGAGGGCACCGAAATCACCGTGCAGAACGGACGCTTCGGCCCGTACCTGAAGAAGGGCAGCGATTCGCGGTCGATCGGCTCCGAGGAGGAAATCTTCACCATCACGCTGGAACAGGCGCTGAAGATCTACGCGCAGCCGAAGACCCGGGGCGGCCGCACCGCTGCCGCACCGCTGGCCGAGTTTGGCGTGGACCCGGTGTCGGAGAAGAACATCGTGGTCAAGGACGGCCGGTTCGGCCCCTACATCACCGACGGCGTCACGAACATCACGGTGCCGCGCGCCACCAGCATCGAAGAGCTGACACGCGAGCAGGCCATCGAACTGCTGGCGGAGAAGCGCGCGAAGGGACCGGCGAAACCGGCGGCGAAGAAGCCGGTACGGCGCAAGGCCGCCGCCAAGAAGTAGCGGCCGCCCCGGCCGCCGCCCGCCG
>NZ_JBNHGF010000268.1:0-3960 GCF_059091005.1 Arthrobacter sp. Y3223164 | reverse complement strand
CGGAGGGCGCCGTTTCCGCCCCGGCCCGGGCGGCAGGCGAGGACCGCGGCGCGAGGACCGCACCGCCGTCGTACTGGTAGCGGTACAGGTCGGGATAGAGCAACAGCCCCGCCGAGGCGCCCACCTCGATCAGCGCCAGCGGCTTGGCTTCGGAGGCGGCGATGGCCGCCAGGGACGGCAGGAAAACGGCGCAGCGGCCGGGTTCATTCGTCTGCGTGGTGCGCGCCAGTGCCACCTCCCGGACCGCGTCCCACCGCGACAGCAGGAAGTCGCGGAAGCCCGCGTACTCCGTCGCGCCGGCGCCAAGGGAGCGGGAGGCCGCCAGGATCAGGTTGGGCTGGCGCTTCGACGCGGGCAGGGCGTCGATCAGCGCCAGGACCTCGGGATCGTCGCTGATGCCCAGGGCCCATTCGACGTACACCGGGGACTGGCCTGCGGCCTCGTGCACGCCGAAGTTCCGGTACCAGCCGGCGGTGTCCCCTCGCTGTCCACCCATCGTCGCCGCGGCCGCTCCGCTACAGGGCCTCGGCGAGGTATTCGACCGCCAGCCGGTAGCCGGTGATGCCCGCGCCAGCGATGACGGCGTCCGCGATGCCGGAGATGTAGGAGTGGTGGCGGAACTCTTCTCGCCGGTGGATGTTGCTGATGTGAACTTCGACCACCGGGAGGGCCACGCCGGAGAGGGCGTCGCGCAGTGCCACGGACGTGTGGCTGTAGCCGCCGGGATTGATGACGATCGCATCGGCCGTGCCTCGGGCGGCGTGGACCGCGTCGATCAGCTCCCCTTCATGATTGGACTGCACGCACTCGGCGGTCCAGCCGCGGGCGGCCGCGGCGTCGGTGGCGAGCCGCTCGACGTCGGCCAGCGTGGCGGTGCCGTAGACGTCCGGTTCCCGCGTGCCCAGCAGGTTCAGGTTGGGGCCGTTGAGGATCAGGACGCGGCGGGTGCCGGGGATATCTGCAGTCATGCCTTTTACTATGCCTCAATCGCGTCTCGGGGGAGCTGACCTGTTCCAGCGGGGCGTCCTGGCCTCGCGGTGTGATGCCGTGGCCCGCCCGCCGCCAGGGGCGGGAGGGCCACGGCATTCAGCCGACTGTCCGGGCGTCAGGCCTTCAGCGAGGTCGCGATCTGCTGCATGACGGTGTTGTCCGCCAGGGTGGTGGCGTCGCCGACCTCGCGTCCTTCGGCCACGTCCTTGAGCAGGCGGCGCATGATCTTACCGGAGCGGGTCTTGGGAAGTTCCGGCACCACCAGGATGGTGCGCGGCTTGGCGATGGGTCCGATTTCCTTGCCGACGTGGGCGCGGAGGGTGGCGACGATGTCCGGGTCTTCCGCCGCGCCTCCTCTCAGGATGACGAACGCCACGACAGCCTCGCCGGTTGTTTCGTCCTTGGCGCCGACGACGGCGGCCTCGGCGACGGCGGGATGGGAGACCAGCGCCGACTCGATTTCGGTGGTGGAGAGGCGGTGGCCGGAGACGTTCATGACGTCGTCGACCCGGCCGAGCAGCCAGATGTCGCCGTCCTCGTCCTTCTTGGCGCCGTCGCCGGCGAAGTACATGTTCTCGAAGCGGGACCAGTAGGTTTCCTTGAACCGTTCCGGGTCGCCCCAGATGCCGCGCAGCATGGCCGGCCAGGGCTCGCGGATCACCAGGTAGCCGCCGTGGCCGTCCGGGACGGAGTCGCCAAGTTCGTCCACGACGTCGACGGCGATGCCGGGGATCGCGACCTGCGCGGAACCGGGCTTGGCGGCGGTGATTCCGGGCAGCGGGGCGATCATGTGCGCACCGGTTTCGGTCTGCCACCAAGTGTCCACAATCGGTGCCTTGTCGCCGCCGATGACCCGGCGGTACCACATCCAGGCCTCCGGGTTGATGGGTTCGCCGACCGAACCGAGCACCCGGATGGAGGACAGGTCGTACTTGGCCGGGATCTCCTCGCCCCACTTCATCATGGTGCGGATCGCCGTCGGGGCGGTGTAGAGGATGGAGACCTTGTACTTTTCCACGATCTCCCACCAGCGGCCCTGGTGCGGGGAATCGGGGGTGCCCTCGTACATCACCTGGGTGGCGCCGTTGATCAGCGGGGCGTAGGTGACGTAGGAGTGGCCGGTGACCCAGCCGATGTCCGCGGTGCACCAGAACACGTCCGTCTCCGGCTTCAGGTCGAACACCACCTTGTGCGTGTAGGCGCACTGGGTCAGGTAGCCGCCGGTGGTGTGCAGGATGCCCTTGGGCTTCCCGGTCGTGCCGGAGGTGTAGAGGATGAACAGCGGGTGCTCGGCGTCGTGCGGCACGGGCGTGTGCTCGGCCGAGGCGGTCTCCACTGTGTCCGCCCACCACACATCGCGACCCTCGTGCCAGTCCACGGGTTCGCCGTTGCGCTTGACCACCACCACGTTGGTTACCGTGTGGCCGGGGGCGGAGAGCGCCTCGTCCACGGCGGGCTTCAGCGGGGACGGCTTGCCGCGGCGCCAGGTGCCGTCGGCGGTGACCACCAGCTTGGCCTCGGCGTCATCGACGCGGGAGCGCAGCGCGTCGGCGGAGAAACCGCCGAACACCACCGAGTGCACCGCCCCGATCCGGGCGCAGGCCAGCATGCTGATCACGGCCTCCGGGATCATCGGCAGGTAGACGGCGACCCGGTCGCCCTTCGCCACGCCGAGGGACTCGAACGCGTTGGCGGCCTTCTTCACTTCCTCGGTCAACTGGGCGTAGGTGTACGTGCGGGTGTCGCCGGGCTCGCCTTCGAAGTGGATCGCCACCCGGTCGCCCAGCCCGTTCTCCACATGCCGGTCCAAAGCGTTGTAGGCCGCGTTCAGCTCGCCGCCGACGAACCACTTGGCAAACGGGGCGTCCGACCAGTCCAGCGCCTGGCTGAAGTCCGTGTCCCACGAGAGGACCTCGCGGGCCTGCTTGGCCCAAAAAGCCGGGCGGTCCGCCTCTGCGTCCGCGTAAACGTCCTGTTTGGCTACGGCTGCGGCGGCGAATTCAGCGCTGGGCGCAAATCTACGCTTCTCGTGGAGCAGGTTTTCCAGGGCGTCGCCGGTGGCGGCGGTCGACTGCGTTCCGTTGGCTTCAGACATGTGGGGGCCCCTTCGTCGTGCTGGGTCATTGGCGTGCCCCCGGCTTGTCAGCCGGGCGCACCTGCTGCTTGCCAGCCTAATCCTTTGTGCGCCGTCGGCGGTGTTGAGCGTCACACTGCACGATGTAAATGGAGGTGAATCTGCGGTGAACGGCACCCGGTGGCGCCGTCGCCCGCGGGAATCCGGCTAGTGAAGGGTGGGTTCCTTGACTACGCTGAGACCAGCGCCAGAAGGTTGCGCGGCGGCCCAAGCCCGCGGTGCAACCCGCAAAGACCCACGGCGGGCCCGGCCCGCGCTGCAACCGTAAACGACCGGAGGATCGAAGATGTCCCAGAGCTCCCAGACCCACGGCACGGCAGGAACTGCGGTGGCCGGCCCGTTCACCGTGCGAGACATGGTGGTGGGCGCCGGCATCGTCCTGCTTTTCCTCTCGTCGGTGATGCCCCTGCAAGTTCTCCAGGGCATCGGCGTGAACCTATGGAATTCAGGCGGCCTGTTCCAACTGGGGCTGGGCATCCTGCTTCCGGCGGTGGTCTTGGTCCTGTTTGTCGTGCGGCGGCTGGCCCCGCAGACGCCGCTGCGGGTGGGCTCTTTGTCGGTCGACCAATTTGCCTCGGTGGTCGCTTCGCTGGCGCTGGCGTTCTACTTCCTGACGATCGTTACCGTCTTCAGCGTTAGCGGAGTCATCGGATTCATCGGCGCGGTGGTGCTCTTTGCGGGAACCGTTTGCGCGCGCTGGATTCCGCAGCTTGCCGTCGATTTCGCCGGCCGTCCCGAGGCCGTCGCCCACCCCGTGGCGCGCGACGCTGTTCCGGCTGCACCCCGGCCGAAGCAACCCAAGCCCGCCACCGGGCAGCCCGGCGCGAACCAGCCCG
>NZ_JBNHGF010000267.1:0-3964 GCF_059091005.1 Arthrobacter sp. Y3223164 | reverse complement strand
GCCCGCAAGTTCGCCGTCGTCCCGCGCGACGCCTGGCTGGTGGCCGGCCGCACCCTGGCGCCGGAACGCCGCTCCATCATCTTCGAGGTGATCACCCGCCTCCTGTTCCACTCGGTGATGATCTTCTCCGTCTACCTGCTGTTGACCGGCCACAACCTCCCCGGCGGCGGGTTCGCCGGCGGCCTGCTGGCCGGCATCGCGCTGACCGTCCGCTATCTGGCCGGCGGACGGATCGAACTGGCCGAAGCCACGCCCATCAGCGCCGGCCTGCTGCTGGGCCTGGGGCTTGGCGCCGCGGCGCTGACCGCCGTCGTCCCGCTCTTCCTGGGCGGCCAGGTCTTCCAGAGCGCGATCCTTGAATTCAGCCTCCCGGTCTTCGGCGACCACAAGTTCGTCACGTCGACGATCTTCGACATCGGGGTCTACCTGGTGGTGGTGGGCCTGGTGCTGGACGTGCTGCGCAGTTTCGGCGCCGAGATCGACGAACGCACGGAGGAACGGACCCACGGCCGCCGCAAGACCGCCGAACTGCAAGTGCCCGCAACGATCGAGGAGGAGGTGTCCCGGTGACCGTGAACCTGACGCTGCTGCTGGTGATGGGCGTGCTGTTCGCCGTGGGCGTCTACCTGATCCTCGAACGCAGCCTGACCCGGGTCATGCTCGGCCTCATGCTCATCACCAACGGCGCCAACCTGCTGCTGCTCAGCACCGGCGGCCCGGCGGGCCTTGCCCCCATTTTCGGCAGCGACATCCCCGCCGACGCCTACAGCGATCCGCTGCCACAGGCGTTGATCCTGACCTCCATCGTGATTTCCTTCGCCGTCACCGCTTTCATGCTGGCCATCATTTACCGCTCCTGGGTGCTGGGGCGGCAGGACGAGGTGCAGGACGACATCGAGGACCGCCGCGTGGCCAACCAGCCCACCTTCGACGCCGAGGACGACGCGGAAATCCCGGCCGAGACCACCGAGTTCGTCCCGCCCGACGAAGCCGAGGAAACGCCAGCCACCACCAGGTCACGGATGGAGAGAAAGCAGTGAACGCCGCCACCATCGCGCCGCTGGCAGTAGTCCTGCCGCTGTTGGGTGCTGCCCTGGCGTTCGTGCTGATCCGCCACCCCAACGCGCAGCGCAGGACCGGCGCCATCACGCTGACGGTGACGCTGGCACTGGAAGCCGTGATGCTGGCCTCGGCCTGGGCCAACGGCGCGCAGGCGGTGAACCTCGGCGGCTGGCTTCCCCCCTTTGGCATCACCCTGGTGGTGGACGAGCTGTCCGCCCTGATGCTGGTGGTCTCCTCGGCCGTTAGCCTGGCGGTGCTGCTGTACGCCTCCGGCCAGGGCATGACCGACGGCGACGAAGAAGGCCCGGTCTCGATCTTCCACCCGACCTACCTGATCCTGGTGGCGGGCGTTTCCAACGCGTTCCTGACCGGCGACCTCTTCAACCTGTACGTCGGCTTTGAAATGCTGCTCACGGCCAGTTACGTGCTGATGACGCTGGGTGGCACCAGCCCCCGGATCCGCGCCGGCGTGACGTACGTCGTTGTCAGCGTCATTTCCTCGGTGCTGTTTTTGGTCTCCATCGCGATGATCTACGCCGCCACCGGGACCATTAACATGGCCGACCTGGCGATCAAGCTCGGCCAGTTGGATCCGGCCACCCAGATGACGCTGCACCTGATGCTGCTGGTGGCCTTCGGCATCAAGGCGGCGGTATTCCCGTTGTCCTTCTGGCTCCCCGACTCCTATCCGACGGCGCCGGCGCCGGTTACCGCGGTGTTCGCCGGCCTGCTCACCAAGGTGGGCGTCTACGCCATGATCCGCACGGAGACACTGCTGTTCCCCGGCGACCGGCTGAACACGTTCCTGATGATCGTGGCGGTGCTGACCATGGTGGTGGGCATCCTCGGGGCCGTGGCCCAGATCGACATCAAGCGCATGCTCTCTTTCACCCTGGTCAGCCACATCGGCTACATGGTGTTTGGCCTGGCGATGTCCTCGGTGGTGGGGCTCGGCGCGGCGGTCTATTATGTGGCGCACCATATTACGGTGCAGACCAGCCTGTTCCTGGTGGCCGGGCTGATCGAACGACGCGGCGGAACCACGAACATGGACCGGCTGGGCGGCCTGGCCAAGCTGTCGCCGCTGCTGGCCATCCTGTTCTTCGTCCCGGCCATGAACCTGGCCGGCATCCCGCCGTTCTCCGGCTTCCTGGGCAAGATCGGCCTGGTGCAGGGCGGCGTGGAACTGGGCACCCCGGTCGCCTGGGTGCTCGTGGCGGGCAGCATGGTCACGTCGCTGCTGACCCTGCTGGCCATGGCACGGGTCTGGAACCGCGTGTTCTGGCGCCGCCCCGAAGACGCCGAGCACCCGGACCCGGTCCTGGTGGCTACCAAACCCGACGGGTCCGCACTGCGGACCACCCGCCACGTGGAAAACAAACCGCACGGGCGGTTCACCGGCCGCGGCGTCGTCCAGCTGCTGCCGCTGCCCATGGTCTGGCCGACGGTCGGGCTGGTGGCGATGGGCGTTGCCCTGACCGTGTTCGCCGGGCCCCTGTTCGAGCTCAGCGACCAGGCGGCGCGGGAGATGCTGCAGCGCACCCCGTACGTCGAGGCCGTCCTGGGTGAGGGCGCAATGCAGGAGGTGGGCCAATGAGGAAACCGCGCATCTCCATCTGGGTCGAGCTGCCGCTGCTGGCCTGGCTGGTCATCCTTTGGGGCTCCCTCTGGCAGGATTTCAGCCCGGGCAACCTGATCTTCGGCCTGCTGATCGCGCTGCTCATCGTGAACCTGTTCTACCTGCCGCCGGTCGAACTCAGCGGGCGCTTCAATCCGCTGGCCGCGGGAATTTTCGCCGCCACCTTCGTGTGGCAGGTCGCGGTCGCAAGCGTCGAAGTCCTGTGGCTGGCACTGACCCGCGGCCCGACGCTGCGCAACGCGGTGGTGGCGGTCCGGCTGCGAAGCCACTCGGATCTGCTGGTGACTGCCACCGGGCATGCCATTTCGCTGATCCCCGGCAGCTTTGTGGTGGACGTGGACCGCTCGACGTCCACGCTTTACCTGCACGTGATCGACGTTGACACCGAGGAGGCCGCCGAGCGTTTTCGCGCCCAGGTGCGGCGAATCGAGGCCGGCCTGATCCGGACGATGGGCACGAAGGAAGAACTGGCGATGGTCAAGGCCGAAGGTACCGGCAGGGGAGGTGCAGTGTGAACGGGGACGTCATTCCGGTCGCGCAAATCGTCGTGAGCGCAGTGCTGGCCGGGGCCGCTGTACTGTCGCTGATCCGGCTGGCCCGCGGGCCGTCGCTGCTGGACCGGCTGCTGGCCATAGACGTGCTGCTGGCGATCGTCTGCGCCGGACTCATCGTGGACATGGCCGCCGGCGGCCACATGAACAACCTGACGCTGGTCGTCGTCATTAGCGTTGTCGGCTTCATCGGCTCGGTCGCCGTGGCTCGTTTCGTGACGGACGGGCGGCCCCGTGAACACTGACTTGATACTCGACATCGCGACCGCCGTCTGCCTGATCGCCGGCGCGGGGATGTCCCTGGCCGCGGCCATCGGCCTGCTGCGGTTTCCCGATCTGCTCTCGCGGATGCATGCGGCCACGAAGCCCCAGGTCTTCGGCCTGCTGTTGCTGCTGACTGGACTGGGATTGCAGCTGCGCAGCTGGGTGGCGGTGCCCGTGCTCCTCATAGCCTGGCTGTTCCAGTTGCTGACCGTGCCGGTTTCCGCCCACATGGTGGGCCGGGCCGGCTACCGCACCAAACACCTGCGCAAGGAAATCCTCAGCGTGGACGACCTCGACGCGGTGGTGGAGGCGGCGGCACGGGAAGACGCCGCGGCGTCCTCAGATGACGCACCGCTGGCCGGTCCCGGTGCCGACGGCGGCAGCCGTGCTGCCGCCGGCGGGCAGGACGCCGGGAAGCCGGGGGAACGGCGCACCGCGGGGGCGGGGG
>NZ_JBNHGF010000266.1:0-3985 GCF_059091005.1 Arthrobacter sp. Y3223164 | reverse complement strand
GCCAGCCCGGCCGCCGCGGCGATCCTGGCCACTTCATCCCGCAGCCGGTCGGTGCCGCCGACGAGGACGACGTCCGTCGCTTCCGCGGGTTTCCAGCGGGACCGCTCCGCGGCGGTGTGGTGTCCTGGCATGCCCCGATCTTCGCTGAACTCCCGGCCCGCGCCCGCCACGACAACTCCGGATGTGGGCCGCAAGGGACGGCTTGGGGCGTGTGGAGGACCGGTCGGTGCAGAATTGAGGTGTGTACATGGTCCTGGCCTCCGCCGCGCGGAACATTTCCGTGCCGGAGGGCACAGAACCCGTCGCTTACCTGCAGCGCACCGACGCGCACGGCACCCCCTCCGGGCCGCCCGTCGTCGTGCCTCAGGGACGACTCGCCTCGACGGTTCGAAGCCTGGACGGCGAGGGACCCCGCTGGGTCTTCGAAGCCACGCGCGCCGCGTATCAGCCGCTGCTGGCCGCCGGCACGGGCGTGGACCGCAGCCACGATCTCACGCTCGCCCGCAACATCCTGGCCCTGTCGGTCCACGCCCCGGACACCGGGTATGTCCGCACGCTGCGGGAGGCGCCGGCCGCGCATCAGGACGAAGAGCTGCCGCGTCAGCTACCGCCGCCGCAGCAGTCCCCGGACCAGTTCACCCTCTTTGACGAACCACAGCCCGGCGGCACCGACCTGGAGGACCTCGTGGCCGAGCTGCAGGACCAGTTGGCGGCCGTGGCCGCGTCGGTCCACCGCGGCCGGCTGCAGCTGCTGCTGGCGGCCGAATCGGCAGGCGCCCTGATCGCCACCGAGATGGAGCACGCCGGCGTGCCGTGGCGCGAGGACGTGCACCTGGCCATCCTTACGGACCAACTGGGGGCACGCCCGCGGGAAGGCCAGCGGCCGGACAAGCTGGAGGAGCTCGCCGTCAGGCTCGGACAGGAGCTGGCCAATCCCACGTTCAACCCCGACTCCCAGCAGCAGCTCATCCGCGCCCTGCACCGGGCCGGCATCGAGGTCAAAACCACCAGCTCCTGGGAATTGAAGCAGCACACCCATCCGGCAATCGAGCCGCTGCTGCAATACCGCAAGCTCGCCCGCCTGTTCACTGCCAATGGCTGGGCCTGGTTGGACGCCTGGGTCCGGGACGGCCGCTTCCGGCCCGAGTACGTAGTGGGCGGCGTGGTCACCGGGCGATGGGCATCACGCGGCGGCGGGGCCCTGCAGATACCCGGGCAGATCCGGGACGCCGTCCGCCCTGACCCCGGCCACAAGCTCATCGTCGCGGACGCAGCGCAGCTGGAACCCCGGGTGCTGGCGGTGCTGGCGCAGGACGAGGCCCTGGCAGCGGCCGGCCGTGGCAAGGATCTCTACCAGGGCATTGCCGACGCCGGATTCGGCGGCGACCGTGCCAAGGCGAAGATCGCGATGCTCGGGGCCATGTACGGTGCGACCACCGGCGAGTCCGGCCGGCTGATGCCCCAGCTCACCCGGACGTATCCGCAGGCCATCGCGGTGGTCGAGCGCGCGGCCCGGGCCGGCGAGGCGGGGCAGGTGGTCAGCAGCTACCTGGGCCGCAGCTGCCCTCCGCCGTCGGAACGCTGGCTGGCCTCCCAACGCACCTCCACGGCCGAAGAGCAGCGACGGGCCGATACCTTGGCCCGCAGCCGCGGCCGCTTCACCCGCAACTTCGTGGTGCAGTCCACGGCCGCTGAATGGGCGCTGTGCTGGCTGGCGGAATTACGACGGCGGCTGCGCGCCTGCGCGGCGGAAGGAACCTTCGTGGGGGACATGGTGTTCTTCCTTCACGACGAGGTCATGCTGCACGTCCGCGAGGACCGTGCCCAACTGGCCTGCCGGCTGGTGGAGGAATCCGCAGCTGCCGCCACCCGCCTGGTCTTCGGCGCCATCCCTGTGGCCTTCCCGGTCAGTGTGGCGGTGGTCGATTCCTACGCCGACGCCAAGTAAGGCAGCGTGCCTCCCCCAGCAGGCCACCGGACCATGACCGTCAGCCGGCCGCAGGCCACAGGGCGCGGACCATGACCGTCAGCCCGGCCGGAGGGGCGCGGGCAGCCGTCAGCCGGTTACAGGGCGCGCGGGGCAGCCGTCAGCCGGCCGCAGGGCGCGGGGCGATCGGTGCCGGGATTTCGCGCGACCTGTCCCAGTCCAACGACCATCCCAGGTCGTCAAACAGGTGACTGAGCAGTATGGCGGTGAAGCCCCAGACCACCACTCCGTGGACCAGGAACGCGGGGCTGCGGAAAACCTGGCCGCCGCGGCGGAGCACCGACATCCGCCGGTTGGCAGGATCCAGCAGGTCGGCGACCGGCACACGGAAGACCTGCGCCGACTCGGCAAAGTCGACCACGTCGACCGGCGAGGGAGCGGCCCACCAGGCCAAGACCGGCGTCACCAAAAAGTTGCTGACCGACAGCGGGATGTCCGGCAGGACACCCAATACTTCGACGCCGGCCGCGTCCAGGCCTGTTTCCTCGACCGCTTCGCGGACCGCCGCGGCGGCGGGTCCGTCGTCGTCGGGGTCGATGCGGCCGCCCGGAAACGCCACCTGCCCGGGATGCGAGGAGAGGCCCGCGGCGCGTTCCACGAAGAGCAGGTCAAGATCATCCGGGACGGCCGAATCGTGGAAGTGGGCCGGTGCGTCGTCCAGGGCGCCGAAGAGCAGGAGCACCGCGGCCGGGCGCGCCGTCCCCTGGTCAAGCGCGACGTCGTACCAGCGCTCCCGTTCGCGGACGGAGAGCCGCTGGTCCATCGGCAGCTCCACCAGCCGCTGCAGGTCCTGCTTGGCGCTCATCGTCAGGCTCCCAGCGGAAAGCCCGCTGCGCGAAGCTCCCGCCTCGTCTCCCCGGCCATCATCCGGGCCAGCAGTTCTTCGCGTCCCGGCGCGAGTTCATACTTCAGCAGTTTCCGCGCCTTCTCCGGGTCCACCTCTCCCTCGCCGTAGGACGGGCACCATTGGGCGACGGGACAGGCGCCGCACGCCGGCTTCCGGGCGTGGCACACCCGGCGGCCGTGAAAAACAACACGGTGCGAGAGCATGGTCCAGTCCCTGGGCTCGAACAGCTCCGCAACATCAAATTCCACCTTGACCGCGTCGGTGGACCCGGTCCACCCAAAGCGGCGGGACAACCTGAGGAAATGCGTATCCACGGTGATCCCCGGGATCCCAAACGCATTGCCCAGCACCACATTCGCCGTCTTTCGGCCGACGCCGGCGAGCTTGACCAGGTCGTCCAGGTTTCCCGGCACCTCGCCGTCGAACTCGTCGACGATCTGGTTGGCCATCTTCAGCAGGCTCTGGGACTTGGCCCGGAAAAAGCCCGTGGGCTTGATCAGCTCCTGCAGTTCGGCCTCATCGGCTGCTGCGAGGGCGCGGGCATCCGGGTAGCGCTGGAAGAGCACCGGAGTGGTCATGTTGACCCGGACGTCGGTGGTCTGCGCGGAGAGGATGGTCGCCACGAGCAGCTCGAAGGGGTTGGAGAAATCCAGTTCCGCCACCGCATACGGGTAGTGTTCGGCGAGCTCCTTGTTGATCCGCCGGGCGCGGCGTTTGCGCGCCAGCAGGGACTCTTCGGTCTTGCGCCGGCGGGTGGCCGGCGCCCGATCAGGCACGCTCAATGTTCGTCAGGTCCCTCAACACGCCCACCCGGCCGTCCGTGTGCTGCACCAGGAATTCGTCGCCGCGGTCCTGCAGCGCCAGGATCCACGACCCGGGCTCCACCGTGAACATGACCTGGCCGGTGTTCTCGTCCAGCACCGGGCGGGTGCGCCCGACGGCGAACCAAAAGGCCTCGTATTCCCCTTCGGCTTCCTCGTCCTCGTAGTGTTCCCTGGTGGCGCTGATGGGAGCAGACGCCGAGGCAGCGTCGGCGCCGGCGCGGGCGGTTACCTTCTCCCCGACCGACGGCATGGCCGTGGTGGCTGCTGTCGTCGTCTGGTTGGCGGCAGCGGGTGTGGCGGCACTGGCTCCGGCCCCGGTGGGCTTGG
>NZ_JBNHGF010000265.1:0-4007 GCF_059091005.1 Arthrobacter sp. Y3223164 | reverse complement strand
GCGCCGTCCCGCCCGGCAGGGCTCCCCGCCGCCGGAGCCGCTCGCGGCCGGAATGACTCGGGCCCCGGTTCCTGCATAGGATTGAGGCGGGCTCAATGGGGTGCTCGCGCCGACCGGCCAGCAACCGAGAAGGAGTACCCATGAGGATTGGCATCATGACCAGCGGCGGGGATTGCCCCGGCCTGAATGCGGTGATCCGCGGCATCGTGCTCAAGGGCATCACCGCGCACGGGCACGAGTTTGTCGGCTTCCGCGACGGCTGGCGCGGCGTGCTGGAGGGCGACATCATGGAACTGCCGCGGCACCAGGTGCGCGGCATCTCCAAGCAGGGCGGCACGATCCTGGGCACCTCGCGCACCAACCCGTTCGAGGGTCCCAACGGCGGGCCGGAGAAGATCCAGCAGACGCTGGACCGGCTGGGCGTGGACGCGGTGATCGTGATCGGCGGCGAGGGCACCCTGGCCGGCGCCTACCGGCTCACCCAGAGCGGGCTGAAGATCGTCGGCGTGCCCAAGACCATCGACAACGACCTGGAAGCCACCGACTACACCTTCGGTTTCGACACCGCGGTGCAGATCGCCACCGAGGCGATCGACCGGCTGCGCACCACCGGCGAATCGCACCACCGCTGCATGATCGCCGAGGTGATGGGCCGCAACGTGGGCTGGATCGCGCTGCACGCGGGCATGGCCACCGGCGCGCACGCCATCCTGATCCCCGAGCAGAGCGTGAGCATGGAGCAGGTGTCCGACTGGGTGCTGCACGCGCAGAAGCGCGGCCGTGCCCCGCTGGTGGTGGTGGCCGAGGGCTGGGTGCCCGACGGCGAACTGGGCCCGCACGCCGAGCGCGGTGTGGACAGTTTCGGGCGGCCGAGGCTCGGGGGCATCGGGGAGCGGCTGGCCCCCGAACTGGAGGCCCGCACCGGGATCGAAACGCGCGCCACCACGCTGGGGCACATCCAGCGCGGCGGGGTCCCCTCCGGCTACGACCGCGTGCTGGCCACCCGCCTGGGCATGGCGGCCGTGGACTCGGTGGTGGAGAAGCGCTGGGGCTCCATGGTGGCACTGAAGGGAACGGACGTCGTGCACGTGGGCTTCGAGTCGGCGCTGAACAATCTAAAAACCGTCCCCCAGCATCGTTACGACGAGGCAAGGGTTCTCTTCGGCTAAGCGTTCAGTAGGGTGGCAGGTATGCGATTGGACGCAGGGACGGCTGACATTGTGCTGCTGGCGTGGGCGCGGTTGCTCGGATTCTCCGACAACGCCTTCACCGCGGCCGGCGACCGGCTGACCAGGATCAACGAGGACGCCGGGACGCTCACCTTCGTGCGCTTGTTCGGCCGCTCAGCGCTGGTGGGACCGGAATGGGCCCTCGCCGCGGCCGCCCGGTACTCGGACGACGACCTGGCCGAACACCAGACGCTGATGCTGCTGAGCCGGGAGCACGGCGGGCACGGGCTGGGCAAGGCCGTGCTGTCTTACGCCGAAGACCTGCCGGTGGTCCAGCCCGAACGGGAGGCCCTGGTGTCCACCGCGGGCAGCGACGTCGCCCGGCTCGAAGACAGGTGCCCGCCCGATGACACGCACGAAGCGGCGCTGGCCGGCATGGACAAGTCGTTCGTGCTGCTGGACGGCAGCACCCCGATGGCCGGCGCCGGCTACCAGGAGTGGCAGCAGATCCTCGGCCACGTTGGCGTGCTGACCGCCCCCGCCTACCGGCGCCGCGGAGCCGGCGCGTTGATCGCGGCGATCGCCGGCCACGAGGCGCTCTCCTCCGGACTCATTCCGCAGTGGCGCTCGCACGAAGAGAACAGGGCCTCCCGCGCGCTGGCCGCGAGCCTGGGATTCTGGGACGCGGGCACCCAGACCTCGGTGATCCTGCAGAAGCGGAGCTGACCGCGGCGGCTCAGCGCGGCGGGCGCAGGAACCCGGTCTGGCGGCCGACCACCTGGCCGGCGTCGGGGGTGACAATCACTTCCTGGGCGGCGTCGTAGCTCTCGCCGTCGTCCAGCACGGTCAGCTGCGCCAGCGGATCGACCGAGCGCTTGACCACGGCCAGCGCAATCGGTCCCATCTCGTAGTGTTGCGCCGCGGACGTGACCGCGCCGACGCGCTTGTCGCCGAGCATCACGTCGCTGCCCGGGACCGGCAGCGTGTGCTGCGAGCCGTCCAGCTGCAGGAACACCAGCCGGCGCGGCGGGCGGCCCAGGTTGTGCACGCGGGCGATGGTCTCCTGGCCCTTGTAGCAGCCCTTCTCCAGGTGCACGGCGGTGCGGATGAGGTCCAGTTCGTGCGGGATGGTCTTCTCGTCGGTCTCCGCCCCGACCCGTGGCCGCCACGCGGCGATCCGCAGCGCCTCGGCGGCCCAGACCCCGGCCAGCTGCAGCCCGGAGACGGCCGATTCCAGGTCGGCCGCCGGCAGCAGGTATTCGTACCAGGACCGTTCCAGGCCGGGGTGCTTGGGTTCCTCGATGCCGGTGTAGGCATAGCCGCCGGCACCGATCTGCGGCCACGGGTCCTGCCACACGAGGCTCCCCTCGAAGGCCGGGACCGGCCTGACCGAACCCACCACGGCCCAGTCGGCGGAGACATCGGCAACCTCTACCCGCAGCATGAACTTCATTCTGTCCAGCCATGCGGCCAGCGGCGCCGCCTCGAAGGATTCGACGATCAGCCAGGTGCGTTCGCCGTCGTCGACGATGCGGGCGTCGTATTCGATCCGGCCCTGCACGGTGAGCAGCAGCGCTTCGCTGGACTGGCCCGGCTTCAGGTTCAGCAGCAGCTGCGAGGAGAGCGTGTTCAGCCAGCTCAGCCGGTCTTCGCCGGCCACCGTCACCACCCCGCGGTGGGAAAGGTCCGTGACGGCCTCGCCGCGGGCCAGGGCGCGCTGTTCGCGCAGCGGGTCGGAGTAGTGGGCGGCGACGCCGGCGTCGGCCCCGGAGGCTTCGACGGCGCCGTGTTGCAGGAGCAAAGGGCTGCGGTAGGTCATACCGGCATCAACTCCCGGCGGCCGTGCCAAATTCCCTCCCCGGTCAGGCGCGCTTGGCCAGGATCGCCGAGGCGTGCGGGGCCAGGTCCTTGCCCTTGGCCTCGGCCACGTCCCAGCGCCAGTAAAGATCGTTGTTGACCAAGCCGAAGATGCGCGTGGCCGCACTGTAGTCCTTGGACTGCGAACCGCGCATCACCATGTCGGTGCTCAGCTGCACGCGGGGGCCCTTGATCTGCCCGTAGTAGAGCTCGGAGATACCGCCCGGGTGCACGATGGTCGCGGTGATATCGAAGCCGCCGTCGGCGTTGCGCAGCTCTTCGACCTCGTCCGCGGATTTCAGGGCCGGCACGATTTCGGCGGGGACCAGGCCCGGGCCGACGTCGGCGTCGTTGAGCTTGCGGTCCAGTGCCCAGAAGCCGGTTTCCACGGACAGCGGGCGCAGCCGGTTGCCATCCTCGTCGGTCAGCCAGCTCTCGGCGGTGTACTGCAGGTAGGGCAGGCCGTTCTGCGCGAACGTGGCCTTCTGGACGAAATGTTCGTCCCCCTCCTCGCCCGCACCCAACCGGCCGGCACCTTCCCAGGTACCCAGCAGCCAGGACAGCGGCACCAGCTCCGGGGTCAGCTCCGTCGGGAGTTCAATCGGCATTGTTAAGCTTTGGTCGCTTACTTCTGGCCCTTGAACAGGCGGTAGACCACCAGCGAGGCAAAGCCCGCGATGCCAAGGCCGGCGAGGACCAGCAGGGACAGGTAGAAAATTTCAAGACCGAGATACGACATGGCTCCATAGTAACGGCCCCGGCCGCAGGATGCCTGCCCGTGACGCCTGCCCGCACTGTGACCTCGCTCATTCGGGGGCCCCGCTCATTTCAGCGCAGCAGCATCCGCTCCAGGAAGTAGACCAGCGATCCGGCGGCCATTGCCGGGGCGGCGCCGACGGCGAGCATCGCCGGCAGCCGGGTGGGACCGCCGTCGGCCAGCACGAGCCGGCGGAAACTGACCAGGATGATGCCGGCGACGGC
>NZ_JBNHGF010000264.1:0-4015 GCF_059091005.1 Arthrobacter sp. Y3223164 | reverse complement strand
GCTCGAACCTCAGCCACCGGCCGGAACCCGCGACCGGTCAGGTTCCGCTGCAGCGCATGGCGGGCCGGCTCCAACAGCAGGTCACCGGCTTCGCACAGCCCGCCGCCGATCACGAACAGCCCGGGATCCAGCGCCGCGGCAAGATTGGCCAGCCCCAGCCCCAGCCACTCGCCGGCCTCTTCCAGCAGCCGGACGCTGGCGGGGTCGGCGCGTTTCGCCTGATCCGTGACCACCGCGCCGGTGATGTCTGCCACCGTTCCGCCGACGGCCTCCAGCCAACGCTGCGCCACGGGCGAGTTCGCCGCGGCCAACTCCCGGGCCTCCCTGCCCAGGGCGTTGCCCGAGGCGTACTGCTCCCAGCAGCCGCGGTTTCCACACGCGCAGCGGTGCCCGCCGGGCATAATGACCTGGTGCCCGAATTCCCCGGCAACACCCCACCGGCCCCGCTCCAGCCGGCCATCCATCACCATCGCCCCGCCGATGCCGGTGCCCAAGGTGATGCAGACCAGGCGCCGCTCTCCCGTCCCGGCGCCAAAGCGGAACTCCCCCCAGGCGGCGGCGTCGGCGTCGTTGACCACTTTGACGGGCCGGGCCAGCAGCCGCTCCAGGTTGTCCCGCAGCGGTTCATTCCGCCACGCCAGGTGCGGGCTGAACAGAACCGTTCCCCCGGCAAGGTCCATCCACCCCGCCGCTCCGACGCCCACTGCGGCAACGTCGTGCTCGGAAGCCAACTCCCGCACCATCGCCGAGATAAGGTGTTCCACGTGCCGCGGATCGTGTCCCGGCGTGGGACGGACCAGCTCCGCCACTACGCGCCCGGTCCGGTCGACGGCCCCGGCGGCCACCTTGGTGCCGCCGATGTCTATGCCCACCGCCAGGGCGCTGTTCTCCACCCCACCATCTTAGGCAGCCGCTCGCGGCGGGCCTGCCGGGCCAGGGAAGGCCCGACCGTTACCGTTTCGTAGGTTACCTGCCGGTATCCGTTGTGATTTAGGTTATAGGCTAAAAGCACCCTCCGTCAGGGAGGCTATACAGAGCTGGCCACAGCTGAGGAAGTGAGGAGCTATCGTGCGCGAATACAGCGTGCCCGTCCTGGTTGACGTTCCGCGGGAGGCCAATATCGCCGGTCTGGTGGTTGAACAGGCGCAGAAGGCATCGAATCCGGCCCTGTTTTCCCGCAAGGACCCGTCCGGGACGTGGCAGGACATCCGTGCCACTGAGTTCCTCGCGGATGTGACCCGGCTGGCCAAGGGGCTGGTCTCCAGCGGTGTTCAGCCGGGCGACCGGGTGGGCATCATGGCCCGCACCCGCTACGAATGGTCCCTGGTGGACTTCGCCATCTGGTTCGCCGGCGCCGTGTCGGTGCCGATTTATGAGACCTCCTCCCCCAGCCAGATCGCCTGGATCCTCGGCGACTCCGGGGCTGTGGCAGTCTTCGCGGAAAGCGCCTCCCATGAGGCGAAGGTCCGCCAGGCCGCCCTCAACGAAGGCTTGGAGGACCTGAAACACGTGTGGCAATTGGGCGAGGAGTCGCTGGACGCGCTCCGCGCCGCCGGCCGGGAGGTGCCCGACGCCACGGTGGAGGAACGCCGCACGGCGGCGAATCTGGACGATCTGGCCACGATCATCTACACCTCCGGCACCACCGGCCGACCCAAGGGCTGCGAACTCACCCACGGAAATTTCGTGGAGCTGTCCAAGAACGCCGCGGCGGCGCTGCCGGACGTCGCCCACGAGGGCGCGCAGACCATCATGTTCCTGCCGCTGGCCCACGTCTTCGCCCGGTTTATCTCCGTCCTGTGCGTCGCCGCGGGTGCCACCGTGGCGCATACGCCGGACATCAAGAACCTGCTGCCGGATCTGCAAAGCTACCGCCCGACGTTCATCCTGGCTGTCCCGCGGGTGTTCGAAAAGGTCTACAACAACTCCATGCTCAAGGCGGAGGATGCCGGCAAGGGCAAGATCTTCCACGCCGCCGCGGACACGGCCGTCGCCTGGTCCCGGGCCGACGAGGCCGGCAAGGTGCCGCTGATGCTCAAGCTCAAGCACAAGCTCTTCGACAAGCTCGTTTACCACAAGATCCGCGAAGCGATGGGCGGTCGGGTCGAGCACGCGGTCTCCGGCGGCGGCCCGCTGGGCGAACGGCTGGGGCATTTCTTCCACGGCATCGGCCTTCTGGTGCTGGAGGGCTACGGCCTGACCGAAACCACGGCCCCGGTGTCCGTCAACACCCCCAAACTGGTCAAGATCGGTTCGGTCGGGGCTCCGCTGCCCGGAAACGCGGTCAAGATCGCCGACGACGGCGAGATCCTCGCCAAGGGCGTCTGCGTGCTGCGCGGCTACTACAACCGTCCCGACCTCACCTCCGAGGCCTTCGAAGACGGCTGGTTCCGCACCGGAGACATCGGCGAACTGGACGCTGACGGTTTCCTGCGCATCACCGGCCGGAAGAAGGAAATCATCGTCACCGCCAGCGGCAAGAACGTCGTCCCGGCCCTGCTTGAAGACCAGATCCGCGCCGATGCGCTGGTCTCCCAGTGCGTGGTGATCGGCGACAACCGGCCGTTTATCTCCGCGCTCATCACGTTGGACGAGGAGGCCCTGCCCGGCTGGCTGGACCGCCACAACCTGCCGGCCGACACCACCATGGACCAGGCAGCCGACCACGAAGTGGTGAAGGAGGCGGTCCAGTCGCTCATCGACCGCGCCAACCAGACCGTCTCCCAGGCGGAAGGGATTAAGTCCTTCCGGATCATCCCGTCCGACTTCACGGAAGCATCGGGGCACCTGACCCCGTCGCTGAAGATCAAGCGGGCGCAGGTGCTGGCCGATTTCGACGACTACGTGGAGCAGATTTACGCCGGCGTGCGTCAGTAGCTTCGACGAAACAGGCAGGGCCGCGGCTTCCACGCCGCGGCCCTGCCTGTTTCCCCCCGAAGGTTGCCTCGGGCCTACGCCGGGTCGATGACCAGGAGCAGGTCCCCGCCCTGGACCTGTTCGACGGCGGAGACCGCCAGCCGCGTGACGGTGCCTCCGGCGGGAGCGGTGATGCCGGCTTCCATCTTCATGGCCTCGATGGTGGCCACCGTGTCGCCCGCCTTAATGGTGTCGCCGACCTTGGCGAGGACGGTGACGGCGCCGGCGAACGGAGCCGCCACGTGCCCCGGCTGCGCGGGATCAGCCTTCTCGGCGACCTTGACTTCGGATTCCACGCTGGCGTCGCGCACCATCACATTGCGCTGCTGACCGTTGAGCGTGCAGTGCACGGTGCGCATGCCCTTCTCGTCCGGCTCGGAGATGGCCCCGAGCATGGCGATCAGGCGGACGCCCTTCTCAAGCTCGATCACGTGTTCGGTTCCCGGCTGCAGCCCGTACAGGTAGTCCAGCGTGTCCAGCACGGACACGTCGCCGTACATGTCCCGGATCTTCTCAAACTCCTTGGCCGGGCCGGCAAACAGCAGCCGGTTCAGTGCCGCGCGCCGGGTCGCCGAATCCGCGGCCAGCGCCGCCGAGTCCTCGGCCGTCAGCTCCTCGTCGCGCCGCTTGATGGTGCGGCCAGCCAGGGCCTTGGTGCGGAACGGCTCGGGCCAGCCGCCGGGAGGATCGCCCAGCTCGCCGGAGAGGAAGCCAATGACGGAATCGGGGATATCGTACTTCCCGGGATCGGACGCGAACTCCTCCGGATCAACGTTTGCGCCGACCAGCTGGAGGGCCAGGTCGCCCACCACCTTGGACGACGGGGTCACCTTCACCAAGCGGCCCAGGATCTTGTCCGCGGCGGTGTACATGTCCTCGATCGCCTCGAACCTCTCCCCGAGTCCCAGCGCGATGGCCTGCTGCCTCAGGTTGGAGAGCTGGCCGCCCGGAATCTCGTGCGCGTACACGCGGCCGGTCGGCCCCGGCAGCCCCGACTCGAACGGGGCGTAGACGCGGCGGACCGCCTCCCAGTAGGGCTCCAGCGAGCCGACGGCGGCCAGGTCCAGGCCGGTGTCGCGTTCGGTGTGCGCCAGCGCCG
>NZ_JBNHGF010000263.1:0-4016 GCF_059091005.1 Arthrobacter sp. Y3223164 | reverse complement strand
ATCCGGGCGGCGGGGCCGAAGTCCCCGGCGTCGACCGTCACGACCTGCGGCGCCGCCGCCTGGGCCGCCGGAGCCTCGGCCACAACATTGGCCTTCACGGTGATGACCGGCGTGCCTTCGGTGACGTTGGCCTGCACGGTATAGGCGCCGGCCAGCACGCTCTTGGTGACCGTCAGGTCCGCCGAGACGTCGATGGCGTCGGTGATGACCCCGGATGACAGTTTGATGCCGGCCCGTGCGGCGATCTCCTTGCCTTCGAACGTGTTGTCCAGCAGCACCGCGGCCGGAGCGGCCTGGCGCACGGCCGCCGCCAGAAAGGCGGCCTTCGGGGCCACCAGGGCGCCGTCCACGTCCGCGGCCGGCAGGTAGACGGTGCCCACGCCGTACTCCCCGAGCTCGGTCCGCAGGGCGTCGGTGAGATCGCCGTTGAATGCTGCCACCGGTTCTCCGATGCCGCGGGCGAGCGTGAGCAGTTCCCGGTGGATCTTGTGCAGGGCGTGGCCGGGACGGTCGATGAAGACAAGAACAGTAGTCATGGTGCCGATATCCTTCGCGGTTTCCGTGGCGGACTAGAGCAGGTTCTGGGCGGCCAGGAAGTCCACCAGGCGGATCCCGGCGTCGCCCTCATCGGTGATGATGGTGCCCTGCGACCGCGGCGGCCGCGCTTCTGCCTTGGCGACGGCGGTCCAGGCACCCGCCGTGCCGACCGCGCCGGGTTCGATGCCCAAATCCGCCAGCGACACGGTGGCCACGGGCTTTTTCTTGGCGGCGATGATGCCCTTGAAGTTCGGGTAACGCGGTTCGTTAATCTGGTCGGTGACCGATACCACCGCGGGGAGTTCCGCTTCCAGGCTGTCGGCGTGGGTATCGCCGTCCCGACGGGCGCGCACGGTGGTCCCGTCGACCTCCAGGCTGGCGGCGAAGGTCAGCTGCGGCAGGCCCAGGCGCTCGGCCAGCTGCGCCGGAACCAGCGAGGTTTCGCCGTCGGTGGATGCCATCCCGGTGAGCACCAGGTCGATGTCGCCGAGGCTGCGGACGGCGGCCGCCAGCACCAGCGACGTCCCGGCGGCGTCCGAGCCGGCCAGGGCATCATCGTTTACGTGCATGCCTTCGGTGGCGCCGATCTGGAGCGCCTTCTTCACGGCGGTGGCCGCTGCTGCCGGGCCCATGCTCAGTGCGATGACCCGGTTGCCGGCCTTCGGGCCGCCGCGCTCCTCCGCCAGCTGCAGGGCGGCTTCGATGGCGTATTCGTCCAGTTCGGACAGGATGCTCTCCGAGCGGTCCACCGTTGCCGGATCGCCGGTCAGGTGCCGGTCGAACTGTGCGTCCGGTACGTGCTTGACCAGCACCACGATGTTCAAGGCTGTGCCTGCTGCTTTTTGCATCCTCGCTGAACTTCCTTCCGCCGTCCACGGCCCGCGCGGGTGTTGCGGGCCGCTGCAAACACCCTAACCTTACCGGCATCGCCGCGGCGGTAAACACCTGCGGGGCCGCCGCCTGCGCCACGGCAAACCCCGCGGCGGTAAACACCTGCGGGGCTGCCGTTGTGCGCCGCCCCGGTGAGGGCTGGTGCCTCACCGGGGACGTGCGGTCAGGCCTGGCCTTCGCCCAGGGTCACGTCGACGGTGCGTTCTTCGCCGCCACGCAGGTAGGTGACCTGCACGGTGCTGCCGGCGGCGTGTTCGCGGATGGCCGCGGTCAAGGACTGGCTGTCGTCAATGACGCGGTTTTCCACCCGGGTGATGACGTCGCCCTTTTGCAGGCCGGCCTCCTTGGCGGGCGATCCCTCAACCACCTCCACGACGGCCGCCCCCACCGAGAACTGGGTGTTGCCGGAGGAGTTGCCGGAGGGCTTGGCCGTCACCGTCACACCGAGTTGGCCGTGGCTCGCCGTCCCGTCTTCGATCAGGTCCTGGGCGATCCGCTGCGCGTAGTTGCTGGGGATGGAAAAGCCCACGCCGATGCTGCCGCTGTCTTCGCCCGAGGAAGCGATGGCCACGTTGACGCCGATGACCTCTCCGTTGGTGTTCACGAGCGGACCGCCCGAGTTGCCATGGTTGATCGCCGCATCGGTCTGGATGACATTCAGGAAAATGCTGCCCTGGTTCGAGGACCGTTCCTCGCCGGGGAACTGGAAGTTCCACTGGTCGCCCGGGCCCGGCTGGGCACTGTCGCCTGAATTCTCCGGCACGGCGGAGGACGAGACGCTGATGGTGCGGCTCAAGGTGGACACGATGCCGTCGGTGACGGTGCCCGCCAGGCCCAGCGGCGCTCCGATGGCAATGGTGGTGTCGCCGACGTTGAGCTTGTCGGAGTCGGCAAACGTCGCGGGCGTGAGGCCCTTGGCATTGATCTTGATCACGGCCAGGTCCGACAAGGGATCGGTGCCGACCACCTTGGCCTTGTGCACGCCGCCGTCGCTGGTGCGCACCTCGACGTCGGGATTAGCCGTCTGGCCGCCCAGCGTCACCACGTGCGCGTTGGTGAGGATATGCCCCTCCGTGTCCAGGGTGATGCCCGATCCTGATCCCCCGGTGTTGCCGCTGGCCACCGAGATCGTCACCACGCTCGGCGAGGCCTTGGCCGCCGCGGCGGTGATCTCGTTGACCGAGTCCGTGTTGTTCACGATCAGCTGCTCCGGACCGCTGCCGGTGATGGAGGTGCCCGCCGAGCCGTCCGCCAGCGCCTGCGAACCCACGGCGACTCCACCGCCGGCCAGGCCTGCCAGCAACATGCCGGCGATCAGCGTCCCGGTGCCAAAGCGTTTCCTGGTGCCCGCCCCGGCACGCTGCCCGCCTGCCGGGTTTCCGTAGCCGTTCCCCTGCCCGTGGCTGCCGCTCCCGTATCCGGGGGTGTGGCCCTGTCCCCCGTAGCCGCCTGAACTGCCCGCGTTCTCCGGGCCGTAGGACGGCACGGCATACTGGCCAAACGTGCCCGGGGCGTGCTGGCCGTACTGAGGCTGCTGCGGGGTGTGGTGTTGGGGCTCCTGCCGGGCCTGGTCTTGCGCCGAAACCTGCCGCGCAGCTTCCGGTGCCGGGCGACGGAACCGCTGGGTCTCGTCGGTTGCCGCCGGCTGCTCCCCGGCACGGAAGGCCGGCGGATTCTGCGGCAACGGTGGCATCGGCCGGGCGGGCCGCTGCTGCGGCTCCTGGTTGTTCTCGCTCATGGCAGGTCCTTTCTTGGTCTGCATTCCACTATGCACGGCTTCGCTGGGATAACGTCGCACGTTTCCTGTAAGGAATCTGGAAACCAGCCGTATGCCGGCGACGGGGCGCGGCCCCGCCGGACGCCTCCGCACGCCCACCCATAGGGTCAAACGATGTATCGCAGTCCGCCACATGCGGCGGAGGAGCTGCTCGGGTGTTCGCCGCGGGCGGAGGGCTGTGGTGGACGGTGCCAAACGCAGGACCATAGAATCACGAGTGGGTGGATCCGCCCCGGCCGGGGCCAGGACCACGCCGATGAGCCGGGGCGCCACGGCCCCAGCTGCTGCTGAAGGGACCTTTATGCGCTCACCGTTCAGGCGTCTGGCGGCCGTAGCCGGCCTGACGGCAGTCTTTCTCGCGCCCGCAGCGCTGGCGCACGCGGTGCCGCCGGTCGACATTCCGCCGGGCGAGTTCGTGGTGGACCAGGCCGGTGTGCTCGGTGCCCGGACGGCCGAGGTCGAGGACGCAGTACGCGAGCTGCAGCAGTCCGAAGGCCTGAACGTCTACATCGTCTTCGTGGATGAATTCACCGAACCGGCCGACCGCAACCAGTGGGTGCTGGAGATGGCCGAGCTCAACTCGCTGGGCTCCGTCGACAGCTTGCTGGCCGTTGCCGTCGACGGCCGCGAATACCTGTTCCAGTCGGCCGAGGGCAACCCCGTCGTCTCCCGGGACCAGAACATCGCGCAATCCATCCGGCCTGCCCTCGGGGAAGCGGACTGGGCGGGGGCCGCGCTGACCGCCGTGGCGGCGGTCGAGGATGCCGCCACCGGTGGCGACGGTTCCGTCGCATCCGGTGGCGGGGGCGGC
>NZ_JBNHGF010000262.1:0-4098 GCF_059091005.1 Arthrobacter sp. Y3223164 | reverse complement strand
GCGCGGCCGACCACGCCCGCGCCGAGCACGGCCAGCATCATCACCACGGACGTGACCGGCAGGGTGAAGGCCAGCAGCAGGCAGCCGAGGAGCCCTGCGACATTCAGCAGTTTCGGCGCGTGCCAGGGCCGCTCGTCGAGGGTGAGGGCGGCCGCATTCGTGACGCTGTAGTAAATCAGCACGCCGAAGCTGGAGAGCCCCACCACGGCGAGCACATCCTGGGTGAGCAGCAGGAAAATGACGACGGCGGCCACCACCAGGTCCGCCACCCACGGAACCTTGAACCGGGTGCCCACCGTGGCGAAGACGCGCGGCAGGTCGCCTTCCCGGGCCATGGCGAACGTGGTCCGGCCGACACCGGCGATCAGCGCCAGCAGGGCGCCCAGGCTGGCGAGGGCGACTGCGATGCCCATGGCCGTGGTGCCCACGCCGCCGCCGACCTCCTCCATGACGGCGCGCAGCGGGGCATCGCTCTCCGCCAGCAGCTCGGGTCCCAGGTAGCGCAGCAGTCCCAGGCCGATCAGCACGTAGAGCACGAAGGTAATCAGCAGCGCGGAGAAAATAGCGAGCGGAATCAGCTTCTTTGGTTCCCGGATCTCTTCGCCCATGGTGGCGATTCTGGCGTAGCCGGCGAAGGCGAAGAAGAACAGCCCCGCGGCCTGCAGCACACCATACGGGGACGCGGCGATCTGCCCGCCCGGGACCCCGACCGGATCGGCGTCGAAGGCCACAACGACCGCGAACACCAGCACGGCGGCCACGAACGACACGATCCACCGGGTCACCCAAGCGGTCCGGGTGATGCCCAGCAGGTTGATCGAGGTCAGCACGACGACCGCGGCCACGGCAGCGGCCGTGGCATACTCCGGGAAAACGTAGAGGCCGAAGGTCAGGGCCATGGCCGCGCAGGAGGCAATCTTGCCGGTCACGAAGCTCCAGCCGGCCAGGAAGCCGGGCCATTCGCCCAGCCGCTTCCGTCCGTAAATGTACGTGCCGCCGCTGGTGGGGTAGAGGGCGGCCAGCTGCGCAGTCGCCGCCGCGTTGCAATAGGCCACGAACGCCGCGATGCCCAGCGCCAGCGGCAGCCACGAACCGGCCGCGGCGGCCGCGGGACCAAACACCACGAAAACGCCGGCACCGATCATGGATCCGACGCCCACGGTGGTCGCGTCGACCCCGCCGAGGCGGCGTTCCAGCGACGATTCACTACTCACAGTTGCTCCAGCTCCTTGCCCGCTGCGCCCCGCGCCGGCCGGCCGGTCCGGGCCATTTCCCCTCGCGCGACGGCAGCCGAGGTCCGGGGCGCAGCTTGATCAACGGTAAACTCGTCTACATCTCCACTCACCATAGCCGTACCCCGCCGCCGCACCAGGTAAACAGCGGGCGGCGAACAGATGAGCGAATCGTTCTACCGGAAGGACTGTTGTGCTGCGCACACACGACCTCGGCACCCTCAGGGCCGAGCACATCGGACAAACCGTTACCCTCGCCGGCTGGGTGGCCCGCCGCCGCGACCACGGTGGTGTGGCGTTCCTTGACCTGCGCGACGCCTCCGGTGTGGCGCAGGTAGTAGTCCGCGAGGAGGACGTGTTCCATTCGCTCCGCAATGAATACGTGCTGCAGATCAAGGGCACCGTGGAGAAGCGCCCGGAGGGCAATGAGAACCCGGCCCTCGCCACCGGTGAGGTGGAGGTCATGGCCGAGGACGTCGTCGTCCTCAACACCGCCGACCCGCTGCCGTTCCAGGTGGACGAGCATGTGGAGGTGGGCGAGGAGGCCCGCCTCAAGCACCGCTACCTGGACCTGCGCCGGCCGGGCCCCTCGAAGGCGCTGCGGCTGCGCTCGGAAGCCAACCGGGTGGCGCGCGAACTCCTGCACGGCGACGGATTCGTGGAGATCGAGACCCCGACGCTGACCCGCTCGACGCCCGAAGGCGCCCGCGACTTCCTGGTCCCGGCGCGCCTGGCCCCGGGGGCCTGGTACGCGCTGCCGCAGTCCCCGCAGCTGTTCAAGCAGTTGCTGCAGGTGGGCGGCTTCGAGAAGTACTACCAGATTGCCCGCTGCTACCGCGACGAGGACTTCCGCGCCGACCGCCAGCCGGAGTTCACCCAGCTGGACATCGAGGCCAGCTTCGTGGACCAGGACGACATCATCGCCCTGGGCGAGCGGATCGTGCAGGCCCTGTGGCGGCTGATCGGCGTCGAAATCAGCACCCCGATCCCGCGGATGACCTACGCCGAGGCGATGGACAAGTACGGTTCGGACAAGCCGGACCTGCGGTTTGGCCAGGAACTGACCGAGCTGACCGAATTCTTCAAGGACACCACGTTCCGAGTCTTCCAAGCGCCCTACGTGGGTGCGGTGGTGATGCCCGGCGGGGCCTCGCAGGCCCGCCGCACCCTGGACGCCTGGCAGGAGTGGGCCAAGCAGCGCGGCGCCAAGGGCCTCGCCTACGTGCTGGTCCAGGAGGACGGGGAGCTGACCGGCCCGGTGGCCAAGAACCTCACCGACTTCGAGCGCGAGAACCTCGCGGGCACCGTGGGCGCCAACCCCGGCGACTGCATTTTCTTCGCGGCCGGCGACCGTGCCGCCTCGCGAGCGCTGCTGGGTGCGGCTCGCGTGGAAATCGGCCACCGCACCGGCCTGATCAACGAGGGCGACTGGGCGTTCGTCTGGGTGGTCGACGCGCCCATGTTCGAGCCTGCCGAGGCGGCCGTCGCCTCCGGCGACGTGGCCGTGGGCGGCGGCAAGTGGACGGCCGTGCACCACGCCTTCACCTCGCCGAAGCCGGAGTTCATGGACACGTTCGACACCGACCCGGAGTCGGCGCTGTCCTACGCCTACGACATCGTTTGCAACGGCAACGAAATCGGGGGAGGCTCCATCCGTATCCACCAGCGGGACATGCAGGAACGCGTGTTCAAGGTGATGGGGCTGGACAAGGAGTCCGCGCAGACCAAGTTCGGCTTCCTGCTGGAGGGCTTCAAGTACGGCGCCCCGCCGCACGGCGGCATCGCCTTCGGCTGGGACCGTGTGGTCGCCCTGATGGCCGGCGAGGAGTCCATCCGCGAGGTCATCGCTTTCCCGAAGACCGGCGGCGGCTACGACCCGCTGACCGCGGCGCCGGCACCGATCACGCCGCAGCAGCGCAAGGAAGCCGGCGTCGACGCCAAGCCGCAGCCCAAGGACGCGGCCAAGGAGGCCGGGGCCAAGGCGGAGTAGCCGGGCACTGATCCGTCCCTGACGTACGACGGCGGGCGCGCGCCCCTTGCGGTGCGTGCCCGCCGTGCTGTCTGCTGGGAGCATGCAGACAGCTACCGGCGCCGGCGTCGCCGTCGTCCCCGCAAACCAAGCCTCCTGGGAGGACCTGCAGGCAGTCTTCGGCACCCGCGGCGAAGCGGCGCGTTGCCAATGCCAGTGGTTCCAGACCCCGGCGGCCCGGTGGCGGGAGGAGCTGGTCGAGGAACGGGCTTTCCGGCTCCGGGCCGAAACCCGGTGCGGTGATCCAGAGGCCGGTTCCACCAGCGGCCTGGTGGCCTATCTGGACGGCGAGCCGGCCGGCTGGTGCGCCGTGGAACCCCGGACGGCCTACCGGCGCCTGAGCACCAGCAGAGTGGTGTGGGCCGGACGCGACGAAGACCCCGACGACGGGACGGTGTGGGCGGCGGTGTGCTTCACCACCAGGACCGGCTTCCGGCGCCGCGGCATCAGCCGGGCCCTGGCTTCCGCGGCCGCCGCCTGGGCAAAGGAGAACGGCGCCCGCGCCATCGAGGGCTACCCGCTCATCCCCAAGCCCGGGCAGCGGCTGACGTGGGGCGAACTGTACGTGGGCAGCCACAGTATCTTCAGCGCCGCGGGGTTCCGGGAGGTCACACGCCCCACGCCCCGCCGCGCCGTGATGCGCATCGACTTTTAGGGAATAGCGCGGCCGGTCCCCGGGCGTCAGGGTGCAACGATAGCCTTGACGTGTGAGTGACTTGTTCAGTGCCGCCGCGGGCGACGATGAAGACTACGACGGCGACGGCCGGGGACCGGATTCCGACGGCGAGGCCGACGCCGGATCCGGGCGTCCGCGCAGCCCGCTGGCGGTCCGGATGC
>NZ_JBNHGF010000261.1:0-4099 GCF_059091005.1 Arthrobacter sp. Y3223164 | reverse complement strand
CCTCGGCGGCGGCCTCGTCGCGTTCCACCACGACGACGTCGGCTCCCGCCGTCAGGAACGCGTGGGCGATGCCGGCGCCCATGCGCCCGCCGCCGAGGACACCGACGTTGTTGGGAATAGTCTGCACAGAATTCATCTCGCTCACTTCGATCCTTGCTGCTCTGCGGCGCCGGGGCTTCGGACGGCGTCCCCGTCCGGGGCGGCGGCAGCCGTCTTGACCGCACTGCGGGCTGCGCTCTTGGCCGCGCTCTTGGCCGCGCTCTTGGCCGCGCTCTTATCTAGGAAGGCCTGCATCCGGTCGAACTTGGCCTGCGACTCGAACAGGATGCCCTGGGCGATGGTATCGATCATCGGGTGCGCCTCGCGCGGGGTATGGAACACCGACTTGGTGATGCGCACGGCCAGCGCATCCTGCTTGCCGATCCGGTCGGCCAGCGCATGCGCGGCGTCGAGGAGCGCGGCCGGCTCGTGGATCTCGGTGACGAGGCGGGCCGCCAGCGCTTCTTCGGCGTCCAGGATGCGGCCGGCCAACAGGATCTCCTTGGCCAGCGGCTCGCCCACCAGTTCCTTCAGGCGCCAGGTGGCCCCCGCCGCGGCCATGATGCCCAGGCCGACCTCGGGCTGCCCGATCTTGACGGAAGGCGTGGCGATGCGGAAGTCGGCGGCGTAGGCCAGTTCCGCTCCCCCGCCCAGCGCGAAGCCGTCGAGCGCCGCGATGACCGGCATCGGCAGCTGGGCAATGCGGTGGAATACCGTGGAATTGATTCCGGCCAAGGCGTCATCACGACGGCGTTCGCGCAGCTGGGAGATGTCCGCACCGGAGGCGAATATTCCCTTGCCGTTGACCTCGGTGCCGGACAAGATGAGGATCCTCGGCGCCCGTTCCAGGACGGCGCAGACGGCATGCAGTTCGTCCACCATGGCCTGGTCGATGGCGTTGCGGACCTCCGGGCGGTTCAGCGCGAGGTGGACGCGGTCCTCCCGCTCGTCCAGCCGCAGCGTGCTGAAGGAGTAGTCGTCGAAGAGCATCAGACCCGCTCAACGATCATGGAGGTGCCCTGGCCGACGCCCACGCACATGGTGGCCAGGCCACGCTGCGCGCCTTCGCGCTCCATCCGGCCCAGCAGGGTGACCACCAGGCGCGATCCGCTGGAACCGAGCGGGTGCCCCAAGGCGATGGCGCCGCCGTCGTTGTTCACGATCGACTGGTCCAGCTTCAGGTCGCGCAGCACCGCGAGCGACTGGGTGGCGAAGGCCTCGTTGAGCTCCACGGCGCCGAGGTCGTCGATGCTCCAGCCGGCGCGGTCCAGCACCTTGCGGGTGGCCGGCACCGGCCCGATGCCCATGATCTCCGGTGCGACGCCGGCCGAGGCGCCGTCGACAATGCGGGCGCGGGGGGTCAGGCCGAACTTCTTGACGGCGGCCTCGGAGGCGACCACGATGGCCGAGGCGCCGTCGTTGAGCGAACTCGAGTTGCCGGCGGTCACCACGCCGTCCGCGCGGTTGATGGGCTTCAGGCCGGCCAGGACCTCGAGGGTGGTGCCGGGGCGGGGTCCCTCGTCGGTGTCGACGACGGTGTCGCCCTTGCGCCCCTTGACCGTCACCGGGACGATTTCTTCCTTGAGCCGGCCGCCCTCGATGGCGGCGATGGCCCGCTGGTGGGACTGCACGGCGAAGGCGTCTGCGTCCTCGCGGGAAATTCCGTAGACGTCGGCGACTTCCTCGGCGGTTTCCGGCATGGAATAGGTCATCTTGCCGTCGCGGCTGAGGTCGCCGCTGGCGAAGCGCTTGTTGACGAAGCGCCAGCCGATGGAGGTATCGAAGATCTCGCCCGGCTTGGCGAAGGCCTTGCCCGGCTTCTCCTGCACCCAGGGTGCGCGGCTCATCGATTCGACGCCGCCCGCGATGACGATGTCCGCGGCGCCGGCCTTGATCATGTGCGACGCCTGGATGATGGCGCTCAGGCCGGAGGCGCACAGCCGGTTAACGGTGATGCCGGGAACGTGGTCGCCGTAGCCCGCCAGCAGCCAGGCCATGCGGGCCACGTTGCGGTTTTCCTCGCCCGCCCCGTTGGCGTTGCCGAGGATGACCTCCTCGACGGCATCCGGATCGATGCCTGCCCGGACCACGGCTTCCTTGACGACTAGCGCCGCCAGGTCGTCGGGACGGACCGCCGAGAGCGCCCCTCCGTAGCGGCCAACCGGGGTCCGCGCCCCGCCAATCAGGAATGCCTCAGCCATAGAAATAATCCCTCGCGCTTGATCGTTCAACGGTGACGATGAGCGGTCGCTTCGGCTGCCGCAGGCGACTAAAATTACCGACCGACCGTTCTATAAAGAATCCCACGCGGCCGGGGAGGGGTCAACTGCCGTGACGCAGAAGGTCCGAGGCAGCGCCCCGACGGAACCCGGCCGGCTCAACCGGCGGTTTCGTCCCGGCCCTCGGCCTTGGCGGCGATCTCTTCCAGGTCTTTGGCCATCTGCTTGCGCGCCACGCGCAGTCCCAGCTTTCCGAAGAGCGCCATCATCAGCCTCGGGAGCGTTCCCGGGTTCTCCAGCTCGGCCCCGAAGAACATGGCCAGCCGGGTGCCGCCGTCCACGGGCGCGAGCGTGAGCCTCGTGGTGTAGTCGGCGCCGTTCGATGCCGCCTTGACCGTCGTCGACGCCGGCGCGTCGACGTCCGCCACCCACATCTCCTCGGTGGCTTCCTTGCCCATCATCTTGCGGGTTTCGCGCCACCGGAAGCCCTCGGCGTAGTCGCCGGGCGTCAGGATCTCGACCCGCGTCACGGAGCTCAGCGTCCGGGCGGAGCCGGGGATGTCGGTGATCACGCGCCACACGGCGTCGACCGGTGCGTTGACGTGCCGGACTATTTCAAGGTGATGGCCCACGGTCGCTCTTTCGGAAGGAGTCAGGTTTCGAACAGCCTAGTGGAGGCACTGCTCCCGGCGCAGCCGCGGAACGGCAACGATAAACTCGAAGGGTGACTTCCGAGAGCCCCGCCCCAGCCAGTACCGCCAACACTACCGCCGGCCACGCCGGAGTCCCGGCGCAGCCTGCCCTGCCGGAGAAGGTTTCCGACCTCTTCGACCCGGCGCGGTGGCGCGTGGTGGAAGGCTTCGACTTCCAGGACATGACCTACCACCGCCAGGTGGAGCGCGACGCAAGCGGCAACGTGGTGCGCGACCTGCCGGCGGTGCGCATCGCCTTTAACCGGCCGGAAGTGCGCAACGCCTTCCGGCCCGGCACCGTGGACGAGCTGTACCGCGCCATGGACCACGCCCGGATGACGCCCGATGTGGCCACCGTGCTGCTCACCGGCAACGGCCCCTCGCCCAAGGACGGCGGCCACTCGTTCTGCTCCGGCGGCGACCAGCGCATCCGCGGCCGCGACGGTTACCGGTACCCGGTGGAAAACGCGGCCGGCGAGTCGGCCGAATTCATCGACCCGGCCCGCGCCGGCCGGCTGCACATTCTGGAAGTCCAGCGGTTGATGCGCACCATGCCTAAGGTGGTCATCGCCGTCGTCAACGGCTGGGCCGCCGGCGGCGGACATTCCCTGCACGTGGTGTCCGATCTGACCATCGCCTCCCGGCAGCACGGCAAGTTCAAGCAGACCGACGCCACGGTCGGCAGCTTCGACGCCGGCTACGGCTCGGCACTGCTGGCGCGGCAGATCGGCCAGAAGGCTGCCCGCGAGATCTTTTTCCTGGCCCGGGAGTACTCGGCCGAGGACATGGTCCGCATGGGCGCCGTCAACGAGGCGGTGGACCATGAGCGGCTCGAGGAGGTGGCGCTGGAATACGCGGCGGACATTGCCCGGCAGTCCCCGCAGGCCATCCGGATGCTGAAGTTCGCGTTCAACCTGGCCGACGACGGACTGGCCGGCCAGCAGGTCTTCGCCGGTGAAGCCACCCGCCTGGCGTACATGACGGACGAGGCCGTCGAAGGCAAGGAAGCTTTCCTGGCCAAGCGCGACCCCGACTGGTCGTCGTTCCCCTACTACTTCTAGGGCGGGCGGCATGGACATCGAGCCGGCACTGGCAGCGCTGACCGCGGCGCTGGGCGGCGAGGGCCCCGCCGTCGAACTCGCCCCGGAC
>NZ_JBNHGF010000260.1:0-4120 GCF_059091005.1 Arthrobacter sp. Y3223164 | reverse complement strand
GAGGCGGCCCGCGAGCGCGTGACGGGGGCGCTGGCCAAGAGCGTGGAGCGCGGCACGGCCACCGAACCCCTGGACGCGCTCAAGTCCCGGCTGTCGGTCTCCGTCGACTACGGTTCGTTCGCCGCGTGCGGGCTGGTCGTGGAAGCGGTGCCGGAGGACTTCGAGCTGAAGGCCACCGCGCTGAAGGCCGTCGAGGCCCAGCTGTCCCCGACGGCCTGGCTGGCGACGAACACGTCCTCGCTGTCCATCGCCAAGCTGGCCGACCAGTTGCAGCGCCCGGCGAACTTCTGCGGCCTGCACTT
Source organism: Arthrobacter sp. Y3223164 (assembly GCF_059091005.1). Classification (NCBI taxonomy): domain Bacteria; kingdom Bacillati; phylum Actinomycetota; class Actinomycetes; order Micrococcales; family Micrococcaceae; genus Arthrobacter; species Arthrobacter sp. Y3223164. The sequence goes on along the minus strand of NZ_JBNHGF010000260.1, from coordinate 3,818 downwards.
CTTCAACCCGGTCCCGGCCTCGCAGCTGGTCGAAGTGGTGCTGGCCCCGAAGACGTCGGAAGAGCTCGCCGCCGCCTCCAGGAGCTGGGTCGAGGCACTGGGGAAGACCGCCGTCGTCGTCAACGACGCGCCGGGGTTTGCCTCCTCCCGGCTGGGGGTGGCCATCGCGCTGGAAGCCATGCGCATGGTGGAAGAGGGCGTGGCATCCGCGGCGGACATCGACGCCGCGATGGTGCTGGGCTACAAGCACCCGGTCGGCCCGCTCAAGACCACCGACATCGTGGGGCTGGATGTGCGCCTCGGCATCGCCGAATACCTCCATTCCACGCTCGGGGACCGGTTTGCCCCGCCGCAGATCCTCCGCGACAAGGTGGCCCGCGGCGAACTCGGCCGCAAGTCCGGCAAGGGTTTCTTCGACTGGGAGGACTAGCCGCCCGGCGGTAGGCTGCTGCAATGTCGTCCGAACGGTCCCGCGATGCCGGCGCTGTTGCCTGGGAAGGCGCGGTCAACGCCCGCAGGGTGGCGGGGGACATCTTCCGCATGGGCCGCGCCGAATGGCTGACCGCCGCGGGCTGGCAGCAGGCGTACGACGACGGCGTGCGCACCATCGTGGACCTGCGGAACCCGGGCGAGCGCTCGCGCCGGCCGACCGATCCGGTGGTGCCGGCCGGGGCCCTGGATAAATTCACGGTGCTCAACCGGCCGACCGAAGAGCCCGGGCACGCGGAGTTCGCCAACAGCGCCCCGTACATGAACCACCCGCGTTTCTACCTGGACAACGTGCGGGTCTTCCCGCACCTGATCGCCGAGGTGTTCCGCACCCTGGCACACGCGGAGGGCGCCGTCGTCGTCCACTGCTCCGCCGGGCGGGACCGCACGGGCATGGTCTCCATGATGCTGCTGCAGCTCGCGGGTGTCCCGGCCGAGCGGATCGCCGACGCGCACGAGCTGGGCATTCGGGGCATCAACGACTGGCACAGGGTCAGCCCCTACCCGCATCCGGTGGAGCGGTACGTTGGCGGCGACGAGCTGGAGGCGCGGGTGGCGGAGATGCGCGGGTCCCTGCTGCAGGTCTTGGCCCAGCTGGAGGTGGAGCCGTTCCTGCTGCGCCATGGCCTGACGCCCGCCGATGTCGACGCGCTCCGCCGCCGGCTCGCCTGAATCCTTCGGCGGGCGGGCGCCATGCGGTCACCGAAAAGGGGCTGTGCCGGCTGCGGCTGTCATGTAGGCTGGATACGTTACCGACCGACCGTTCAGTATTTTATGTCCCGCCCCATCCTGCGCCAGCACCGGGGCCGGGCGAAGAAAGGGCTGTCAACGATGACCTCTACCGCCGTTGATGTCGAAATTGTTCCCAGCTACATCCAGGATGCCTGGTGGACCCCCGAGGGCGATGTGTCCGGCACCGAGGTCCGCGATGCCAGCACCGGCGCCGTGCTCGCCCGGGTCAGTACGGACGGCCTCGACCTCGCCGCAGCCGTCGAACATGGCCGCACCGTCGGCCAGGCCTCGCTGGGCCGGCTGACCTTCCACCAGCGCGCGCTCAAGCTCAAGGAGTTGGCCCAGTACCTGAATGCGCGGCGCGATGCGCTGTATGAGGTTTCGCACCGCACCGGCGCCACCAAGATCGACAACATGATCGACATCGACGGCGGCATCGGCGTGCTCTTCACCTTCGGGTCCAAGGGGCGGCGCGAACTGCCGAACTCGCAAATCGTGGTGGACGGCCCGGCAGAGGTGCTGGCCAAGGACGGCTCGTTCATGGGCCAGCACATCTACACCCGGATTCCCGGCGTGGCCGTGCAGATCAATGCCTTCAACTTCCCGGTGTGGGGCATGCTCGAGAAGTTCGCGCCGGCCTTCATCGCCGGCGTGCCCACCATCGTCAAGCCGGCCACTCCCACCGGTTACGTGGCCGCCGCCGCTGTGAAGCTGATCATCGAGTCCAACATCCTGCCGGCCGGTTCACTCCAGCTGATTTCCGGTTCTGCCCGTGACCTGCTGGACCATTTGGATTACCGCGACGCCGTGGCCTTCACCGGGTCCGCCGACACCGCGAACCTGCTGAAGTCCCACCCGAACGTGGCCCAGGGCGGCATCCGTTTCACCGCCGAGGCGGATTCGCTCAACGCCGCGATCCTCGGGCCCGACGCGGTGCCGGGCACCCCGGAGTTCGACGCGTACATCAAGTCGCTGGTCACCGAAATGACGGCCAAGGCGGGCCAGAAGTGCACCTCGATCCGCCGCGCCATCGTCCCCAAGGACCGCATGCAGGACGTCGCCGACGCCGTGCGTGCCCGGATCGAACAGCGCGTCGTCGTCGGCGACCCGAGGGCCGAAGGCGTCACCATGGGCGCGCTCGCTTCGGTGGAGCAGCTTGACGACGTCCGCGCAGCCGTCCAGGCCATGATCGATGCCGGCGGCGAGCTCGCCTACGGCACGCTCGATTCGCCGCAGGTTACCCGCGCCGACGGGACCGTGGGCGACTCCGAGGGCGCCTTCATGTCGCCGGTGCTGCTGACCTGGGCCGATGCCGAGGCCGACGCCGTGCATTCGCTGGAAGCCTTCGGCCCGGTTTCCTCCGTCATCGGCTACGAGGACCTCGACGACGCCGTCCGGCTGGCCGCGAAGGGCTCCGGTTCGTTGGTGGCCACCGTCGCCACCAACGACCCCGAGGCCGCCCGCGTGCTGGTTACCGGGATCGCCGCCCACCACGGCCGCGTGCTGGTGCTCAACCGCGAAGACGCCAAGACGTCCACCGGCCACGGTTCCCCCGTGCCGCACCTGGTCCACGGCGGACCGGGCCGCGCCGGCGGCGGCGAGGAATTGGGCGGCATCCGCTCCGTGCTGCACCACATGCAGCGCACCGCCATCCAGGGTTCGCCGAACATGCTCACCGCCGTGACCGGCGTGTGGCATACCGGCGCCGACCAGTATTTCGACGACGTGCACCCGTTCCGCAAGAACCTGGCCACACTGCGGATCGGCGACGCCATCCGTTCGGAGCTCCGCCAGGTCACGCTTGAGGACATCACCGCGTTCGCCAACGAAACCGGCGACACCTTCTACGCCCACACCAACCAGGAGGCCGCCGCCGCCAACCCGTTCTTCCCCGGCATTGTGGCGCACGGTTACCTGCTGCTCGCCTGGGGTGCCGGGCTGTTCGTGGAGCCGGCACCGGGACCGGTGCTGGCGAACTACGGCTTGGAGAACCTGCGCTTCATCACTCCGGTGGCAGCCGGCGACTCGATCCGGGTGACCCTCACCGCCAAGCGCATCACCCCGCGCGAGACGGACGAATACGGCGAGGTCGCCTGGGACGCCGTGCTGACCAACCAGAACGACGAGATCGTCGCGACCTACGACGTGCTCACACTGGTGGAGAAGTAGCCGGAGCTCCTCCTCCTGCCGCGTCCCCGGCGGCCCGGGCCCCGGGGACGGGCAGGAACACCACCGTGTGCCAACGCCAGAAGGCGAACAGCACCAGCAGCACGGTGGCGCCATACAGCAGCTGCGGCGTCGGCTGGCTGGGAAAGACCAGCGAGGTGGCCAGCTGCACCACGGCAAAAGCCAGCCACAGCCACCAGGCCTCATAGATCCGGTGCGCCAACCCCAGATACACCACCGTCATCACCGCCGCGTAGAACGCCTGGAGCAGGAGGACGGTCAGCAGGCCGCCCTCCAAGGGAAAGCCCGCCTGAATATCGCTGGCCACGAAAACCACCGTGGCGGCGATGAGGACCAGCACGGCGGCCGCCCAGGTTCGGCCCGTTGCCCGCTGCACCCACACCGCCGGGCCGGCTGCACCCGGCGCAAGG
>NZ_JBNHGF010000259.1:0-4148 GCF_059091005.1 Arthrobacter sp. Y3223164 | reverse complement strand
GGCTGGTTGCCCGCAGGCCGCGGGTGACGTGGCTGGCTTCGGTGCTGGTCCTGGTGGCCGGGGCGCTGGGCGTGCTGCAACTGCAGGCGCACGGCGTGCCGCAGTCGGAGCTGGTGATGGTGCAGACGGATTCCGCCGACGGGCAGGAGGCCTTGGGCCGGCACTTCGACGCCGGTACCGGCAGCCCCGCCGTCGTCGTCGCCGATGCCGCGGCACGGGACGAGGTGCTGGATGTGGTCCGCAACCAGGAGGGCGTGGCGTCCGCGGAGTTTTACACCCGCGGCGACGCGGTGGTGGAACTGGACGGCCGGGTGCTGATCAATGCCACGCTCCGGGACGTGCCGGACTCCGAAGCCGCCGAGGGCACCGTCGCCGACCTGCGCGGGGCGCTGGACGGCGCCGATCCGGGCGCGCTGGTCGGCGGCGTCACCGCGGTGGCGCTGGATACCAATCTGACGGCGCAGGCCGACCTGCTGAAGATCACCCCGATGGTGCTGGGCGTCATCCTGCTCATCCTGATCCTGCTGCTGCGCTCGATCCTGGCCCCGGTGCTGCTGGTGCTGTCCGTGGCGCTGTCCTACCTCACCGCCCTGGGGGTCTCGGCGCTGGTGTTCAACCATGTCTTCGGCTTCCCGGGGGCGGATGCATCGGTGCCGCTGTTCGGCTTCGTGTTCCTGGTGGCGCTGGGCATCGACTACAACATCTTCCTGATGACCCGGGTGCGCGAGGAATCCCTGCGGCTGGGCACCCGGCCCGGCATCCTGCGGGGGCTGGGCTCCACCGGCGGCGTCATCACCTCGGCCGGCGTGGTGCTGGCGGCGACCTTCGCCGCGCTTGCGGTGATCCCGATCCTGTTCCTGGTCCAGCTGGCGTTCATCGTGGCGTTCGGGGTCCTGCTGGACACGGTCCTGGTGCGGTCGCTGCTGATCCCGGCGCTTTCCTACGACCTCGGACCGAAGATCTGGTGGCCGGCCAAGTTGTCCCGCCGGGGCCTCTCGCGGGACCCGGCGGAGCAGAAGTTGAGTCCAGTGCGCTCAACTTGATTGACAAAGCCTGTTGTCCGAGTAAACTTGAGTGCAGAAGGCTCACATCGGCTGCCGCCACCGCGGCGCCGCCCGGATAGTCCGGGGGTCGGGCCGCCACAGTAATCCAGGCCGTTGCGGCGGCCGCAAAGGAAGGACACGCGTATGTCTCGTGCAGTAGGTATCGACCTCGGAACCACCAACTCCGTTGTTTCAGTTCTGGAGGGTGGCGAACCCACCGTCATCGCCAACGCCGAGGGCGGCCGCACCACGCCGTCCGTCGTCGCGTTCTCCAAGTCGGGCGAGGTGCTGGTCGGCGAGATCGCCAAGCGCCAGGCCGTCAACAACATCGAGCGCACCATCGCCTCGGTCAAGCGCCACATGGGCACCGACTGGAAGGTGGAGATCGACGGCAAGAACTACACCGCCCAGGAAATCTCCGCCCGCATCCTGCAGAAGCTCAAGCACGACGCCGAGTCCTACCTGGGCGAGAAGGTCACCGACGCGGTCATCACCGTGCCGGCGTACTTCAACGACGCCGAGCGCCAGTCCACCAAGGAAGCCGGCGAAATTGCCGGCCTGAACGTGCTGCGCATCGTCAACGAGCCCACCGCGGCGGCCCTGGCCTACGGCCTCGACAAGGGCAAGGAAGACGAACTGATCCTGGTCTTCGACCTCGGCGGCGGCACCTTCGACGTGTCCCTGCTGGAGGTCGGCAAGGACGAGGACGAATTCTCCACCATCCAGGTCCGCGCCACCTCCGGCGACAACCGCCTCGGCGGCGACGACTGGGACCAGCGGGTTGTCGACTTCCTGCTGCAGCAGGCCAAGTCCAAGGGCGCCGACCTGTCCAAGGACAAGATCGCCCTGCAGCGCCTGAAGGAAGCGGCGGAGCAGGCCAAGAAGGAACTGTCCTCGGCCTCCTCCACCAACATCTCCCTGCAGTACCTCTCCGTCACCCCGGAGGGACCGGTGCACCTGGACGAGCACCTGAGCCGGGCCAAGTTCCAGGACCTGACCGCGGACCTGCTCGAGCGCACCAAGAAGCCGTTCCACGACGTGATCACGGAAGCCGGCATCAAGGTCTCCGACATCGACCACATCGTGCTGGTCGGCGGCTCCACCCGCATGCCCGCCGTCGTCGAACTGGTCAAGGAAATGGCCGGCGGCAAGGAGCCGAACAAGGGCGTGAACCCCGACGAGGTCGTGGCCGTTGGCGCCGCCCTGCAGGCCGGTGTCCTGAAGGGCGAGCGCAAGGACGTCCTGCTGATCGACGTCACCCCGCTGTCGCTGGGCATTGAGACCAAGGGCGGCGTGATGACCAAGCTGATCGAGCGCAACACCGCGATCCCGACCAAGCGGTCCGAGACGTTCACCACCGCGGATGACAACCAGCCCTCCGTGGCCATCCAGGTCTTCCAGGGCGAGCGCGAATTCACCCGCGACAACAAGCCGTTGGGCACCTTCGAGCTGACCGGCATCGCGCCGGCGCCGCGGGGCGTGCCACAGGTCGAGGTCACCTTCGACATCGACGCCAACGGCATTGTGCACGTGTCCGCCAAGGACAAGGGCACCGGCGCCGAGCAGTCGATGACCATCACCGGCGGCACCGCGCTGTCCAAGGATGACATCGACCGCATGGTGCGGGAGGCCGAAGAGCACGCCGCCGAGGACAAGAAGCGCCGCGAGGCCGCCGACGTCCGCAACTCGGCCGAGCAGTTGGCCTACTCGGTGGACAAGCTGCTCGCCGACAACGACGACAAGCTGCCCGAAGAGGTCAAGACCGAGGTCAAGGCCGACGTCGACGCCCTGAAGTCCGCACTGGAAAAGCAGGACAACGACGACGAGGTCAAGGCCGCGTTCGAGAAGCTGCAGGCATCCCAGACCAAGCTGGGCGAGGCCATCTACTCGCAGGCGCAGGCCTCCGGCGCGGCCGGTGACGGTGCGGCCGCCGGCGACGGTGCCTCCGATGCCGGCTCCGGTGCGGCCGACGAGGACATCGTGGACGCCGAAGTGGTCGACGAAGACGAGAAGAAGTAACCATGGCGGAAAAAGGTAACGAAGAAGAACACCAGAGCGAGCCGGTGAACTTCCGCGACAACCGCAAGATCGATCCGGAAACCGGACAGGTCCGCGGCGCTTCGGGAGCAGCCGGGAACGCCGGGCAGGCCGCGGGAGAAACCCCCGCGGCCGGCCAGGGCGCCGACGCCGACGCGCTGGCCCAGGCGGAGCAGATCCTGAACGGGGCCGAGGTCCCGGCCGGGGAATCTGTTGCCCAGGGGAGCACGTCGCAGGAGGCCGAGGAGTTGAAGAACGACCTGCTCCGGCTGCAGGCGGAGTACGTGAACTACCGCAAGCGGGTGGAACGCGACCGCGCCGTGGCCGGCGAGATGGCCGTCATCGGCGTGCTGAACTCGCTGCTGCCCGTCTTGGACGACATCGACGCGGCGCGCCAGCACGGCGATCTCGCGGACGGACCGTTCGCGGCCATTGCCACCAAGCTGGACGGTGTGCTCAAGACCTACGGCCTGGCCCGCATCGAGGAGACCGGCGTCGAATTCGACCCGAACATCCACGAGGCCTTGATGCAGCAGCCCGACGCCGAGGTGGAGCTGGACACCGTCAGCCAGGTCCTGCGCCTGGGCTACAGGGCCGGCGACCGGGTACTGCGCGCCGCCCAGGTAGTGGTAGCCGTACCGGCAGAATGACACCGGCAGCGGGCGCCACGGCGCCCAGCCCCTGATGACGGGTTGGCCTTCGGACGCTCGGAGGCCAACCCGTCACCGTCCGGGGGCGCCGGTGCCCATAGACTTTGTGACAACTGAAAGGAGGCGCCTGCATGGCTAGCCAGGACTGGGTCGAGAAGGACTTCTACAAGATCCTCGGTGTCTCCAAGGACGCATCCGACGCGGACATCAAGAAGGCGTACCGCAAGCTCGCGCGGACCCACCATCCGGATACCAACCGGGGGGATGAGGGTTCGGAAAAGAAGTTCAAGGACATCTCCGAGGCCTACTCGGTCCTCTCGGACCCGGGGGAGCGCGAGCAGTACGACGCGATCCGCGCCATGGGCAGCGGCGCGCGCTTCAGCGCCGGCGGTCCCGGCAGCGCCGGCGGGCCGGGCGC
>NZ_JBNHGF010000258.1:0-4150 GCF_059091005.1 Arthrobacter sp. Y3223164 | reverse complement strand
GGCGCGGCAGTTTGGGCAGATGCGCGAAGATGTCCGCGGCCTTGGTCGTCGCCTTGTTGGCCGCCTGGCCGAGGGAGCGGCTGAGGTTGGCGGGAACCGGAACCTCGAGGCTCCGCCCCGTCACCGCATGCGCGGGTTCCTGCGGGGCGACGACGGCGGCTGCCACCGCGGGCGACACCGGCCCCGCCTCGGCGGCGGGCAGGACATCGACCCCGAACCCGATGATCCAGTCGGCCACATGCTGCAGCGGCCCGGTCTGCAGCGAGTAGTAGCGCTTCTGGCCCTGGGCGCGCATGGACACGAGTCCGGCTTCGCGCAGCACCTTCAGGTGCTTGGAGACGGTCGGCTGGCTCACCTCCAGCTCTTCGACCAGTTCGCCAACCGCCTTGTCGCCGTCACGGAGCGACCCGAGTATGTCCCGGCGGGTACCTTCGGCAATCACTGCAAAGACATCATCGATGGCCATTGCATTACCCTAACCGCATATATGCTCCGGGGCACACCCCCGGCGTTGGTCCCGGCGCCGGGCAGGGCAGAATCTCGATACCGGGTTCGGTGGACGACTGCGTCTGGCGCGGCCGCCCGGCCAGGGTCTGCCGCCCCATCCGCTGGGGGCTTGGCGAACCCAGTAACGGCCTAGTCGAACCAGGGATCGAGCCCGTGGTAGGGGAAAATTTCCTTGCGGGTGGCCATCACGGTGCGGTCCACGCCGTCGTTGGGGTCATAGCCGACCTCCCACGAGCGCCACCACAGGTCGGCGTCGTCGCCCATGTACAGCGGTGCCTGCTGGCCGTACCGCACCTCGACGTAGTCATGCCAGGACTGCGGCACCTCGCTGTGCAACGGAATGGCCCGGCCGGAAACAATGGCGAGCATGTGCGTCCAGGACCGCGGCACCACATTGAAGACGTCGTAGCCGCCGCCGCCCGTAGCGATCCAGCGGTCGCCGCAGACCTCGCGCGCCAGGTCGGCCGTGTCCAGCATCATTTGCCGCTGGGCGTCCACGCTCAGCCGGAGGCTGCTCAGCAGGTCGCGGGCATGGTTGTCGCAGCCGTGCTGGCTGACGATCACTTCGGGGGCGAAGGCCCTGACCAGCTGCGGCACCACCGCGTGGAAGGCCCGCAGGAAGGCCGCGTCGCCGGAGCGGGGCGGCATGGCGACGTTGACGGAACTGCCCGGTGCCTCCGGGCCCCCGCTCTCGTTCGCGAAGCCCGTCCCCGGGAACAGGTGGGTGCCGGTTTCATGCAGGGAGATGGTCAGCACCCGCGGGTCGTTGTAGAAGATCGACTGGACGCCGTCGCCGTGGTGCGCGTCGACGTCGACGTACGCGACCCTCTGCACGCCGTTATCCAGCAGGTGCTGGATGGCCAGGGCGCAGTCGTTGTAGATGCAGAACCCGCTGGCCTTGCCGCGCGCGGCGTGATGCATGCCGCCGGCGAAGTTCACCGCATGCAGCGCCGAGCCGTCCAGGATCGCGGCCGCGGACTGCAGCGAGGCCCCGGCGATTCGGGCGCTGGCGGTGTGCATGCCTGGAAACACCGGATCGTCTTCGGTGCCCAGGCCGCGCTCGTCGTCGATGGCGTCCGGGTCTTCGCTGACCGCCTTCACCGCGGCCACGTAGGCCGGGTCGTGCACGGTCTGCAGCGCCGCGTCACCGGCGATTTCGGCTGCGGCCAACGTGACGTTCGGGCGGTGGAAGATGGCGAATTCGTCAGCCAGCCTGGCCGTCAGGTCCAGCCGGATCGGGGACATGGGATGATGCGCGCCGAAATTGTAGGCCAAGACGGATTCACTCCACACCGCCAGAGTGGGAACCGCGGGAACTGGGGTCGCTGACATCACAGACAGGCTACGCGAAAGCACCGGTGCACGCGCATTCTTCCCGCGCCCCGTGCGATCAATTGATGATTTACTACTGCAAGGAGCAAGTCAGCGATTTCGGAGCCGGACAGAAGCGATCGGGATGACCAGACAGCAGCCGTCATGGCTAGCCGGGCGGGAACACGAACGATTCTCGCTTTTGCGCACGCTCCGCGACTTCGTGGACAGCGTTGCCAACAGTTCCCCGGCACGGCTGGCGCTGATCGTCTACGTGGCGGTGATCCTGGTCTTCACCGGGCTGCTGTCCTTGCCCGCCGCGGCCCGGGACGGGGTCATCACGCCGCTGCACGACGCCTTCTTCACGGCAGTCTCGGCGGTCTGCGTCACGGGCTTGACCGTGGTGTCCACCGCCGGCCACTGGACCTTCCTCGGCCAGGCCGTGATCCTGCTGGGCATCTTCATCGGCGGCCTGGGCACGCTGACGCTGGCCTCGCTGCTGGCGCTCATGGTGAGCAAGCGGCTGGGCGTGCGCGGCAAGCTGATCGCCCAGTCCGCCATGAGCAACGCGGGCCGCCTGGGCGAGGTCGGCGCGCTGCTGCGGATCGTGATCACCACCTCGGTGATCATCGAGGTGGTGCTCGCCCTGGTGCTGATCCCCCGTTTCCTGATGCTCGGCGAATCCTTTCCCCAGGCCGCCTGGCACGGCATCTTCTATGCCATCTCGGCGTTCAACAATGCGGGGTTCACCCCGCACTCCGATGGCCTGGTCCCCTACGAGACCGATGAGTGGATCCTGCTGCCGCTGATGGTCGGCGGTTTCCTGGGCAGCCTCGGGTTCCCGGTGGTCATGGTGCTTCTGGAGCGCGGTTGGCGCTTCAGCAAATGGAACCTGCACACCAAGCTCACGGTCGAGGTGTCCCTGATCCTGCTGGTGGTAGGCGCCCTGGTCTGGGGCGCCATGGAGTGGAGTAACCCGGAGACCCTGGGCGGCATGAGCACCTGGGACAAGGTCCTGCACGCAACGTTCGCGTCCGTGATGACCCGCTCGCTCGGCTTCAACCTGGTGGACATGAACGACATCGAGCCGTCCACCATGCTCTTTTCCGATGCCCTGATGTTCGCCGGCGGCGGTTCCGCCTCGACCGCGGGCGGCATCAAGGTCACGACCATCGCGATCGTGTTCCTGGCCATCGCAGCCGAGGCCCGCGGCGACCGGGACGTGAAGGTCCATGGCCGGACCATCCCCGAAGGCGCCATGCGGGTGGCCATCTCGGTGATCGTCATGGGTGCCACGTTGGTGGCCTTCGCCGCCGGCCTGCTGCTGGCCCTCACCGGCGAAAGCCTGGACCGAGTGCTGTTCGAGGTCATTTCCGCGTTCGCCACCGTCGGGCTGAGCACCAACCTGAGCGCCGAGCTGCCGCCCGAGGGCAAATATGTGCTCTGCGCCCTGATGTTCGCCGGCCGCGTCGGCACCATTACGTTGGCCGCCGCCCTGGCGCTGCGCGAGCGCCGCCAGCTGTTCCACTACCCTGAAGAGAGGCCCATCATTGGCTGACAAGTCCGCATCGAACAGACGTCCCGCCCACAACGCCCCCGTGCTGGTGGTCGGTCTGGGCCGCTTCGGTTCCTCGACCGCGGAACAACTGGTCAAGCAGGGCCGCGAGGTGCTGGCGATCGAACGTGATCCGGCCCTGGTGCAGAAGTGGTCGGGGCAGTTGACCCACGTGGTGGAGGCCGACGCCACGAACATCGACGCGCTGCGCCAACTGGGCGCCCAGGAGTTCAGCTCCGCCGTCGTCGGTGTCGGCACCTCGATCGAGTCCTCGGTGCTGATCACCGTGAACCTGGTGGACCTGGGCATCGAGCACCTCTGGGTCAAGGCCATCACACCGTCGCACGGCAAGATCCTCTCGCGCATCGGCGCCAACCATGTCATCTACCCGGAGGCCGACGCCGGCCGCCGCGCCGCGCACCTGGTGGGCGGCCGGATGCTGGACTTCATCGAGTTCGACGACGGTTTCGCCATCGTCAAGATGTACCCGCCGAAGGAGACCCAGGGCTTCACGCTGGGTGAGTCGCAGGTGCGCTCCAGGTACGGCGTCACGGTGGTGGGCGTGAAGTCGCCCGGCGAAGACTTCACCTATGCGCGGCCCGAAACCAAGGTCTCCAGCCGCGACATGCTGATCGTCTCCGGGCACGTGGACCTGCTGGAGCGTTTCGCGGCCCGCCCGTAGGGGGGCCGCCCGTAGCGGGGCAGCCCGCAAGTCCAGCGGACCCAGGCCGCCTTAGGGCTCAGGCCAGCTCGCGCGACAGTTCGGCCGCCCGTTCG
>NZ_JBNHGF010000257.1:0-4151 GCF_059091005.1 Arthrobacter sp. Y3223164 | reverse complement strand
CGGGCCGCAGCCGAGCCCGGGACTGCGATCCGACCCTCCGATCAGCTCCAGCCGCGGCGGCGCATGGCCCGGGCAACTTCGTCGAACGAGGCCCGCGGCAGCACCGCTCCTTCGCGCCGGACCCGATCCGGCTCTAGTTGCAGCACGCGGTCGAGCTTGACTTCACTCGGGCGGCCCCGGACGTCCCAGGGGCCCGAGCCCAGGTCGAGGTAGTCGCCGTCGCGCCGGCCGTCGTTGTTCCGGTCCCGCGTGGTCAACATGAGCGCCAGCAAACGGCCGCGGTGGTAGCCGATGACCAGGACGGGCCGGTCCTTGCCCCGCGTGTAGTCCTCCTCGTACGGCACCCACGTCCAGACAATCTCGCCCGGATCCGGCGCGCCGTCGGCCTCGGGGGAGTAGCTGATGGTCCCCGTGCCCCGGTAGTCGCCCGGATACCCCGAGCCCGGACCGGATTCCGCACCCCGGCGCCCGGCCACGCCCCCGGGAGGCTGGCCCTGCCTGCCGGCCACCGGACCGCGTCCTTGGGTGGAACCTCCGGAGTGTCCGGCACCGGACAGCCCGCGGACGGCCCGCACGGCGGAACGAAGCAGACGGTTGAGGCCGCGCTGGGAAAATGCCATGGCTCTAGGCTACCGACGGCGGCACGGCCGCGATATCGGCGGGGCTGCCGAATCAGCACCACAGGCGAGATCGGCGGGTCCAGCGATCCGGCACCCGCGCGGTCCCGGCAGGCACGCCCCCGGGTGCGCGGATCGCGGGCAGGCGTGGGACACTTATAGTTGAGCAAATTCAGCGTGCTGGTCGACCCGGCCGCATTGCCGTAGCCCGCTTGTCTGAGAGTAAGGAACCATCTGTGTCACCGATGGCCCGCACCGCGCCGGTGCCTGCCGCCACCGATCCGGCGATCATCAGGAACTTTTGCATCATCGCCCATATCGACCACGGCAAGTCCACTCTTGCCGACCGGATGCTCCAGCTCACCGGCGTGGTCCAGCCGCGCGATATGAAGGCCCAGTACCTGGACCGGATGGACATCGAGCGGGAACGCGGCATCACCATCAAGTCCCAGGCCGTGCGCATGCCGTGGGAGCTTGACGACGTCAGTTACGCCCTGAACATGATCGACACCCCGGGCCACGTGGACTTCACCTATGAAGTTTCCCGTTCGCTGGCAGCCTGCGAAGGCGCGGTCCTGCTGGTGGACGCGGCCCAGGGCATCGAGGCCCAGACACTGGCCAACCTCTACCTGGCGATGGAGAACGACCTCACCATCATCCCGGTCCTGAACAAGATCGACCTCCCGGCCGCGCAGCCGGAAAAGTACGCGGCCGAGCTGGCCAACCTGATCGGCGGCGATCCCGAAGACGTGCTGAAGGTCTCTGGCAAGACCGGCGTGGGCGTCGAAGCGTTGCTGGACAAGATCGTGCGCGACCTGCCGGCCCCCACGGGCGACGCGGACGCACCGGCCCGCGCGATGATCTTCGACTCGGTCTACGACACCTACCGCGGTGTGGTCACGTATGTCCGGGTGGTCGACGGAAAGCTCTCGCCGCGCGAACGCATCCAGATGATGTCTACCCGGGCCAGCCACGAACTGCTCGAAATCGGAGTCAGCTCGCCCGAGCCAACGCCGTCCAACGGCCTGGGCGTCGGCGAGGTCGGCTACCTGATCACCGGCGTGAAGGACGTCCGCCAGTCCAAGGTTGGCGACACCGTCACCAACCTGCTCAAGCCGGCGGCGGAGTCCCTGGGCGGCTACGCAGACCCCAAGCCCATGGTCTTTTCCGGGCTCTACCCGATCGACGGCACGGACTACCCGGTACTGCGCGACGCGCTGGACAAGCTCAAGCTCAACGACGCGGCACTGATCTACGAGCCGGAGACCTCCGCAGCCCTCGGCTTCGGCTTCCGAGTCGGCTTCCTCGGGCTGCTGCACCTGGAAATCACCCGGGAACGGCTCGAGGCCGAGTTCAACCTGGACCTGATCTCCACCGCCCCCAACGTGGTCTATGAGGTCACGCTGGAGGACAAGAAGGTCCTGACGGTCACCAACCCGAGCGAATATCCGGACGGGAAGGTTTCCGAGGTCCGCGAGCCGATGGTCTCCGCGACCATCCTCGCGCCCAACGAGTTCGTCGGCACCATCATGGAGCTCTGCCAAGGCCGCCGCGGCGAGATGAAGGGGATGGATTACCTCTCCGAGGACCGCGTGGAGCTGCGCTACCGGCTGCCGCTGGCGGAAATCGTCTTCGACTTCTTCGACAACCTCAAGTCGCGCACCCGCGGCTACGCATCGCTGGACTGGAAGGCCGACGGCGAACAGGTGGCCGATCTGGTCAAGGTGGACATCCTGCTGCAGGGCGAACAGGTCGACGCGTTCAGCGCCATCACGCACCGCGAGAAGGCCTACAGCTACGGCGTCATGATGACCTCCAAGCTGCGCGAACTCATCCCGCGCCAGCAGTTCGAGGTGCCCATCCAGGCCGCCATCGGTTCCCGTATCATCGCGCGCGAAAACATCCGCGCCATCCGCAAGGACGTGCTGGCCAAGTGCTACGGCGGCGACATCTCCCGTAAGCGGAAGCTGCTGGAGAAGCAGAAGGAAGGCAAGAAGCGGATGAAGATGGTCGGCCGCGTGGAGGTCCCGCAGGAGGCCTTCATCGCCGCACTGTCATCGGATGACTCCAAGGACAAGGCAAAGAAGTAGCTCTGCAGTGCTTGTGACCACAACGACGACGGCGGAGGCGCGCCTCAGTGCCTAGCGTCCTTCCCGTGGGGGACCCAGCGCCGGCCGACGGCCTGCTGCCCGCTCAGGCAGCGGCAGGCGCGGAGGACCGCGCGTTCTGCCTGTATGTGCACATCCCGTTCTGCCGGGTGCGCTGCGGCTACTGCGATTTCAACACCTATACCGCCAAGGAACTGGGTTCCGGCGCGTCGCAGGATGAGTACTCGGGCACCCTGAACACGGAGCTGGAGCTGGCGGCGCGGGTGCTGCGTGACTCCGGCCTGCCCGACCGTCCGCTGGCCACCGTGTTTTTTGGCGGCGGCACACCGACCCTGCTGCCGGCGGCGGACCTGGCGTCGATGCTTCGCCAGGCCGCGGACCTGTGGGGTTTGGAGCCGGGCGCCGAGGTCACCACGGAAGCCAACCCGGACTCGGTCACGCCGGAATCACTGAAGATCCTGGCCGACGCCGGTTTCACCCGCGTGTCCTTCGGCATGCAGTCGGCCGTGCCGCATGTGCTGAAGGTCCTCGACCGTACCCATAACCCGGAACGGGTGCCGCAGGCGGTGCAGTGGGCCCGCGACGCCGGGCTGAACGTCAGCCTGGACCTGATCTACGGCACGCCGGGGGAGTCCATCGCGGACTGGGAAGCCAGCCTCGACTCCGCGATCGCCTGCGCGCCGGACCATATCTCCGCCTATGCCCTGATCGTCGAGGACGGGACCAAGCTCGCGGCGCAGATCCGGCGCGGCGAGGTGCCCGGAATCGACGACGACGACCACGCCGCCAAGTATGAGATCGCAGACGCGCGGCTCGGCGCGGCCGGGTTCGGCTGGTACGAGGTCAGCAATTGGGCCCGCACTCCCGAGGACCGCTGCCGGCACAACCTGGCTTACTGGCGCGGGGACGACTGGTGGGGAGCCGGCCCGGGCGCACACTCGCACGTGGGCGGCGTCCGGTGGTGGAACGTGAAGCACCCCGCGGCCTACGCCCAGCGGCTGGCCACGGGGGTATCTCCGGCAGCCGGCCGCGAAACGCTGGACACCGGCACCCGCCAGCTGGAACACGTGATGCTGCAGACCCGCATCATCGACGGGCTGCAGACCCGGGACCTGGGCCCGAACGGCCGGAAGGCCGTGGCCGGGCTGATCGCCGACGCCCTGGTCGACCCGGCCGCGGCCTTCGCCGGGACGATCCGGCTCACCCTCAAGGGCCGGCTGCTGGCCGACGCCGTGGTGCGGCGGTTGCTCGAGGACTGACCGCGCCGGCCTCCAGCGACCGGCCGATCCGGTGCAGGGCCGCCTCGTAGGCGGAGTCCCAGCTCCACCCGGCAGCCGGCGCGCCCGCCAGCTCCAGCGAGACGAGCCCGTGGACCTGGCCCCACACCACGCCCACCATGGACGCGACTTCGTCGTCCGATGCCCCG
>NZ_JBNHGF010000256.1:0-4152 GCF_059091005.1 Arthrobacter sp. Y3223164 | reverse complement strand
GCAAGCCGGACAGCGCCAGCGCCGTGAGCACGGCCGACGGCCCGGGCACGGCAGTGACCAGCAGGCCCTCCGCCACGGCCGCCTCCACCAGCCGGAAACCGGGATCCGAGACGGCCGGCATGCCGGCGTCGGTCACCATCACCAGGGTGCTGCCGGCACGGACCAGCTCCAGCAGGTCTGCGGTACGGGTCGCCTCGTTGTGTTCGTGGTAGCTGATGATCCGGCCGGCGGCCGTGATACCCAGCCGCTGCAGGAGTTTGTGCAGGCGGCGGGTGTCTTCGGCAGCGACTACATCGGCCGTTTGGAGCAGCTCGACCAGCCGCGGGGAGGCGTCCCCGACGTTGCCGATCGGCGTTCCGGCCAACACGATCTGTCCTGGCTGCCCCCCTGCCGGGACGCCCCGTTCCTGCTCATTCACATGGACAACCCTACCTGCGGCGTTGCCCTCTTTCACCGGCGCCTTATATAGAGTCGGTATGTGCCCCACTGCAGCGAGGACCGCCGTCCGGCAGCCGACGTCCCGGCCTGTGGCGCCGCACACCCGTGCACCTACCGGCCGGTAACATGATGGCCGTGACCCGAACCACACCTCCGCCGGCGGCGGTTGCCCCGCGCCACGGCTGGCTGGAATCGCCGGGACGGGCGTTCAGCGAGGCGGTGCTGCGCCGCCGACTGCTCGGTCTTCCGGCCCGGTTCGGGCCCTGGGCGTGGCTGCTCCCCGTGCTCACGGCCGTCCTCGGCGGGGTTTTGCGTTTCTACCGCCTGGGTGAACCGGGTTCCCTGGTGTTCGACGAAACCTACTACGTCAAGGACGCCTACTCCTACCTGCAATCCGGCTACGAACGCGAATGGCCCAAGGACGCCAACGACTCCTTCAACGCGGGCAATCCGGGCGTCCTCCTCGATACCCCCGAATATGTGGTGCACCCGCCGGTGGGCAAGTGGATGATCGCCGCCGGCATGTGGCTTTTTGGTTCCGACAACGGTTTTGGCTGGCGTTTCGGCGCCGCACTTACCGGCACGCTGTCCATCCTGATGATCGCCCTGATCGCGCAGGCGTTGTTCAAGTCGCCGGCGCTGGGCGGGGTCGCCGGTTTGCTGACGGCCATCGACGGGCACCATCTGGTCCACTCCCGGACGGCTTTGCTGGACGTCTTCCTCATGTTCTGGGTGGTCGCCGCCTTCGGCGCGCTGCTGCTGGACCGCTTCGACGGGCGACGGCGGCTGGCCGCGAAAATCGCCCGGCAGGCTGGCCCCTCCGGGGTGCCGCCCCCTTCGCGGCTGCTGTATGGTCCCTGGGTGCTCTGGCGGCCGTGGCGGCTGGCTGCGGCGGTCTGCCTCGGGCTGGCCGTGGGCACCAAGTGGTCGGCGCTGGCGTTCGTCGCGGTGTTTGGCCTGATGTGCGTGTTCTGGGACCTTGGCGCCCGGCGTGCCGCGGGGATCAGGGAGTGGTTTTCCGCCGGCGTGATCAGGGACGGGGTTCCGGCGTTCTTCACCATGATTCCGGCCGCGGCGGTGACCTATCTGGCGGCCTGGACCGGCTGGCTGCGCTCCGACGATGCCTACGACCGCAACTGGGCGGCGTCGAACCCGTCCGCGGCCTGGGGGTGGCTGCCGGACTGGCTGCGCTCGCTGGCCGAGTATCACCGCAGCGCCTACACCTTCCACAACGGCCTGGATTCCGAGCACCCGTACGAATCCAATGCCTGGACCTGGCTGTTCATGGGCCGCCCGACGTCGTTCTACTACCATGCCGAAGAAGCCGGCCAGGGCGGGTGCGAGGCGGCCACCCGCTGCTCCGAGGCGGTCACGGTGGTCGGCAACCCGCTCATCTGGTGGGCCGCGGCCGCCTCGCTGCTGGTGCTGCTCTTCTATTGGGCCGGGCGGCGGGACTGGCGGGCAGGGGCGATTCTGGCGGGAGTCGCGGCCGGTTACCTGCCCTGGTTCCTCTACCCCGACCGGACCACGTTCTTCTTCTACGCGATCGCCTTCCAGCCGTTCCTGGTCCTGGCCCTGACCTACGTGCTCGGGCTGGCGCTGGGCCGGGCGACGGATCCGCCGTGGCGCCGGCGCCAAGGCGTGCTGGTGGTCGGGCTCTTCGTGGCGGCCGCACTCGCGGTGTCGGCATTCTTCCTGCCGGTGTGGACCGCAGAGATGATCGGCTACGACCAGTGGCGCTGGCGGATGTGGATGCCAAGTTGGATTTGATGCAGGCCGGACAACACGACTTTTACCGGATTCAGAAAGTGGGCACGACGTGCGCGAAGCAGTAACCGAAGTGCTGGCAGCGATGCCGGCCGGCTCCAACCTGACGGACATCCTGGTGGCCCAGCATCAGCGCGACCCGCAGCGGGCGCTCTATGCGGTCAAGCGCAACGGCGCCTGGTCCGATGTTCCGGCCGCCGAACTCCTGGCCCAGGTCAGCGCCGTGGCGAAGGGCCTGATGGCCTCCGGCATCGAAGCCGGAGACACCATTGCCGTGATGTCCAAGACCCGGTTCGAGTGGACGGTGGTGGACCTGGCCGGCTGGTTCGCCGGCGCGGTGGTGGTTCCTATCTACGAAACCTCGTCCCCGCACCAGGTGCAGTGGATCCTGCAGGACTCGGCGGCGAAGCTGGTGTTCGCCGAGGACGCCGCCAAGGCCGCCGTGGTGCGCCAGGCCATGTCCGGGCTGCCGGCCGCGCTTCCGGTCTGGCAGCTGGACGGGGAGGCCGAGGGGCTGGCTGAGCTGGAGGCCCGCGGAACCGCGGTCACCGACGAGGAACTTGAACTGCGCCGGACCTCCCGGGGCATGCAGGACGCGGCCTCGCTGGTCTACACCTCGGGCACCACCGGCCGGCCGCGCGGCTGCATCATCACGCATGGCAACTTCGCGGAACTGGCGGTCAACACCGTGGAGTTCCTGGCGGACATCCTCAAGCGCCCGGACGCGAAGTCGCTGATGTTCCTGCCGCTGGCCCACGTGCTGGCCCGGGCCGTGCAGGTGATCTGCCTGACCGCCGGAGTGAAGATGGGCCACACGTCGAGCATGGCGGAGTTGATCGAGGACCTGCGCACCTACCAGCCCACCTTCCTGCTGGTGGTTCCGCGCGTGTTCGAAAAGGTCTACGCCTCCGCCCGGCAGAAAGCGCACGACGGCGGCAAGGGCAGGATCTTCGACGCCGCGGCGCAGACAGCGGTCGCCTACTCCCGGGCACGGGATGCGCAGGCACGCGGCACCGGCGCCGGGCCCGGGCTGGCCCTCAAGGCCCGGCATGCCGTGTTCGACAGGCTCGTCTACGGGAAGCTGCGCGCGGCGTTCGGCGGGCACGTGGAGTACACCGTCTCCGGCGCTTCCGCATTGAATCCAAAGCTCGCGCACTTCTTCACCGGCATCGGCGTGCCGGTCCTGGAAGGCTACGGGCTCACCGAATCCACTGCCCCTGCGGCGGTAAACCTGCCCGGCGCCAACCGGATCGGCACCGTGGGACTGCCGTTGCCCGGCACCACCATCAGAATTGCCGACGACGGCGAGGTCCTGATCAAGGGCATCGGCATCACCCGCGGCTACCACAATAACGACGACGCCAATGCCGAGTACTTTCGGGACGGCTTCTTGTGCACGGGGGACGTCGGGACGTTGGACGACGACGGCTACCTGACTATCACCGGCAGGAAAAAGGAGCTGCTGGTAACGGCGGGCGGCAAGAATGTCGCTCCGGGTCCGCTGGAGGACGCGCTGCGCGAACACCGGCTGGTGTCCCAGGCAGTGGTGGTCGGCGAGGGACGCCCGTTCGTCGGGGCGTTGGTGTCCCTGGACGAAGAGGGCCTGGCCGGCTGGCTTTCGTCGGCCGGCCGCCGGCCAGTCGGCCTGGCCGAGGCCGCCGAAGACCCGGCGGTCCTGGCCGAGCTGCAGCAGGCCGTGGACCAGGCCAACCAGCTGGTTTCGCGGGCGGAGCAGATCCGGAAGTTCGCGGTCCTCGGACAGGACCTCACCGAGGCCTCCGGGCACCTGACGCCGTCACTGAAGCTCAAGCGCGTCACCGTGCTGGAAGACTTCGCCGGCGAGATCGATTCCCTGTACCGCTAGGCCCTGGCCGGCAGCCGCCGCCTAGTCCTGCTCGCGGGCGAGCAGCAGTTCGTGCCGGCGGCGCTGTTCTTCGGCGGCGGCGG
>NZ_JBNHGF010000255.1:0-4164 GCF_059091005.1 Arthrobacter sp. Y3223164 | reverse complement strand
GTCTCGCCGCCGCCTGTGCCGCCGCCGCCGCCGCAGGCGGACAGCACGAGCGCGGCTCCGGCTGCCATGGCAGCCATTCCATAACGGGTCTTTCGCATGTTTTCTCCTTGCGTTGTCGGCCCTCCGTCAGTGAAGGGCCAGGTGTGGGGGTCAGTGTTCGAGGATCTTGCCCAGGAAGTCCTTGGCGCGGGTGCTCTTCGGGTTGGTGAAGAATTCTTCCGGGGTGGCCTGCTCCACGATCTGGCCGTCGGCCATGAAGAGCACGCGGTCCGCCGCCTTGCGCGCAAAGCCCATCTCGTGCGTGACCACGATCATGGTCATGCCTTCGCTGGCCAACTGCACCATGGTGTCGAGCACTTCGTTGATCATTTCCGGATCCAGTGCCGAGGTGGGCTCGTCGAAGAGCATCACCTTAGGTTTCATCGCCAGGGCCCGGGCAATCGCCACGCGCTGCTGCTGGCCGCCGGAGAGCTGGGCCGGCAGCTTTTGCGACTGGTTGGCCACGCCGACGCGCTCGAGCAGGCTCATGGCCAGCTCCTTGGCCTCGGACTGCTTCATCCCCTTGACCTTGATCGGTCCCAGGGTGACGTTCTCCAGGATCGATTTGTGGGCAAAAAGGTTGAAGGACTGGAACACCATGCCGACGTCGGCCCGCAGCTTGGCAAGGGCCTTGCCCTCGGCCGGCATCTTCTCGCCGTCGATCAGGATTTCGCCGTCGTCGATGGTCTCCAGGCGGTTGATCGCCCGGCAGAGGGTGGACTTGCCGGAACCCGACGGCCCGATCACGACCACCACTTCGCCCTTGGTGACCTCCAGGTTGATGTCCTGCAGCACATGGAGGGATCCGAAGTGCTTGTTGACGTTCTTCAGGGACACCAGCGGCTGACCCGCCGGCGCGGCGGATGTGGCTCGGGTTGCCGCCGCAGGAGCAGCAGGCGGCGTTTTACTGTGCGATGCGTCACTGGTCATGGAACGAATCTAGCGAAAGATTCCCTTCAAGCAATGCATTCGCGACCGAACCGCCGGAATCGTGATTTAAGAGCAACCTGCGTCCCGGACCGCGTGAGGGCCGAATTGCCACCGAAACGGCGGAAACCGCCACGGATGGCCGGCGGATCTGTAGCCTTGGGAAATGACAAACCAGCAAGACATCCCGCTCCCGTCGCAACTTCCGGGCGCACCGAAAACCCGTTTCAAGGGGCCGGTGGAGCTGCGGCGCAGCCAGGCGGACATCCCGCAGGCCGACCAGTACCTGCTGGACACCAAGGACCGGGCGGAATTTACGCACACGGATCCCTGGCGCGTGCTGCGGATCCAGAGCGAATTCGTCGAAGGGTTCGGCACCCTGGCCGACCTCGGCCCGGCGATCAGCGTGTTCGGTTCGGCCCGCACCCGGCAGGGAAGCAAGCACTACGCCATCGCCGAGGAGATCGGGCAGCTGCTGGTCCGGCATAATTTCGCGGTCATCACCGGCGGCGGCCCCGGTTCCATGGAGGCGGCCAACAAGGGCGCCAGCGAGGCCGGCGGCGTCTCGGTCGGGCTGGGCATCGAACTGCCGTTCGAGCAGGGGCTCAACGACTGGGTGGACCTGGGCATCAACTTCCGGTATTTCTTCGCCCGCAAGACGATGTTCGTCAAGTACGCGCAGGGGTTCATCGTGCTCCCCGGCGGGCTGGGCACGCTCGACGAGCTGTTCGAAGCCATGGTGCTGGTCCAGACGAAGAAGGTGACGTCCTTCCCGATCGTGCTGGTGGGCACGGCATTCTGGTCGCCGCTGATCGACTGGATCCGCAACACGCTCCTGGCCGAAGCGATGATCGCGGAGGCCGATCTGGACCTGGTCAGCGTGGTGGATACGGCCGAGGAAGCAGTCGAGCAGGTCATCTCCGGGTTGTCCGCCCGCTCCGGATTTTGACCCGGCGCGACGTCCTCTCTGGCACGATGGTGCTGTGAGCGCATTCCTGGTTTTCCTTGCCATCGCCGTTGCAGGTGCGGCCGCTGTCGCCGCGTCGGGCTGGCGGGGCCGGAGGAAGGCGGCCGGCGCCGGCGCGGGCGGCGAGAGTGACGGCACCGGATGGGAGCGCGGGCACGTGGCCGCGCTCCAGGGCCTGAGCGAGCATGAGGCGCGGCTGCCGGCGGTTTTGCTGCCTGAACACCCCCGTGCCGAAGACCTGGACAGCGTCCGGTTTTCCACTGCCCTGCGGGGCTACCGGATGGACCAGGTGGACGAAGTGCTGGACGTCCTGCGGGCCGAGCTGGGAGCCAAGGAGCGCCTGATCCGGCAACTGAGCCACGAACAGCCGCAGCCCGACGGCGGTGCCCACCCGGCGCGGGAAGGATGACGGGGGTGCAGGACCGCCTTCCGCGCACGCGCGTGCTTCGGGAGGCCGTGCACGCGGAGCTTTCCTTCTGGCGCCGACGGATCTCCGGGTGGCCGTGGTGGGTCCAGGTCTGCGTGCTTTACGCCCTTTCCCGGGTGTATTCGCTGCTGGTCTTCCTCGCGGTGGCACGCCAGCAAGGGCCGAATCCGTGGACCGGACCGCACCCCGACTATCTGTCCTTCATCGGAATCTGGGACAGCGCCTGGTACGAGCAGGTCTACCGGGAGGGGTATCCCGCCGATATTCCCCGCGGCCAGGACGGGCGGGTCGACGAGAACCAGTGGGCGTTCTACGCGCTTTTCCCCGGCATCGTCCGCGTCCTGGCGGCGGCCACCGGGCTGGGGTGGCAGTTGCTGGCACCGCTGGTTGCGACCCTCGCCGGTTTTGCCGCCGTGCTGCTCATCTACAAACTTTTCCGTCGCTACGCCCCCCACGGCACCGCGCTGTGGGCCGTGTTCTTCGTGGCGGTCTTTCCGGTCTCGCCGATCCTCCAGGTGCCGTACGCCGAATCGCTGAACCTGGCGCTGCTGGCGGCGGCGCTGCTGCTGCTGGTGCGGCGGAAGTACCTGCTGGCGATTCCCGTCGTCGTGCTGATGTGCCTCTCCCGGCCGGTCGGCGTGCCGTTCGCGGCACTCGCCGGCCTTCACCTGCTGTGGCGGATCAGGCAGCGCCGCACCGATCCGCTGCAGACCCCGGAATTCCTCCGCGCGGCAGCGCTGGCGCTGGTCAGCTGTGCAGCGGCCCTCGCCTGGCCGGTGCTGGCGTGGTCGGTCACGGGGGAGATGACCGCGTACACCGATACCGAGACCGCCTGGCGGGGCGAGGCCCTGATCCTGTTCAAGCCGTGGTTCGACATGGGCGTAAACCTTTTCGGGCTGTTGGGCGGAATGGCCGCCCCGCTGCTGCTGGTGGCCGCGGCGGCCGGGGTCCTGTGCTCCCCGCCGGCCCGGAAGATGGGGGGCGACCTGAGGCTGTGGTGCGCCTGCTACCTGGGCTACCTGCTTGCCTTTCTGCATCCGCAGACCAGCACCTTCCGGCTGTTGCTTCCGCTCTTCCCGCTGGCCCTGGCGGCGGCCTTGGTATCACGCAGCCGGGCGTACCGCGCGTGCCTGGCAGTGATGTTCCTGGCCGGGCAGATTGTCTGGGTGACCTGGCTCTGGTCCTGGGCCGAACTGCCCGGCGGCGGGGACTATCCGCCCTAGCGGCGGCCGGCGCCGGTGCGCCCCGTGTCGCGCAAATTAGCACCCGGTTGTGATGTACGCGATAATGGGTAGTGGTTGGACATGGCGGCCGGGCAACTGAAGGGCCGCCGATGTGAGGTTGGCGGGCAGGGCGATCACCGATCGGGCTGCCCCATGGCGGAAGGGAATTCCCAGATGGCTGCGATGAAACCGCGTACCGGTGACGGTCCGATGGAAGTGACCAAGGAGGGGCGAAGCCTCATCCTGCGGGTGCCCATCGACGGCGGCGGGCGTCTGGTGCTCGAACTGAACGCCGAAGAAGCCGGCAACCTCAAGGACTGCCTGCTCGGCGTCACCAGCGACGTGGCAGGCTAGGAACCGTTTGCTGTGAGCCACGTTCCCTCCACCGCAGAGGAACAAACCGCCCGTCATCTGGAGCAGGCCCTGGTTGAACCGCAGATGGCGCGCGTCCAAGCCCTTCCGGCCCTCGGCCGCGGACGGTCTCCGGCCGAGGGCGCCGGGGATGTCACGGTGCTGGCGGTCCCCATTGCTGAAGGCGAGGCCAACGTTGAGCGGGCCACGCCGCAGCCGCGCCAGGGTGC
>NZ_JBNHGF010000254.1:0-4166 GCF_059091005.1 Arthrobacter sp. Y3223164 | reverse complement strand
GGCCGCCGGCCCTGCCCGGGGAGAAGCCGGTGTTCGCGAAGCTGGCCGAGCGGATGGCGGCCCCGGGGGCTCCCACCGCTGTCCCCGTGGCAGCCGGTGCGCCATCGGCCTCAAATTACTCCGGCTCGGCGCTGGCCGGCTTCCCCGCCCCCGCCCCCGCATCTCCAACAGGTCCAGCAGCTCCAGCCTCTCCAGCCTCTCCAGCAGGAGGAATCCTCGGGGCTGCCGCCCAACCTAACAGCCAGCCCGCCGGCGCCCTGTCGGCACCCCCAAGCACTCCCGCCCCCTCCTCCCCGGCACAGGCTTCTCCGTACGACGACATCCCCTACGCGAACGACGAACCACCCGCCGAGGAATGGGAAACGACGCCGGACCGGCAGATGCCCGGGCAAAAGCGCAGCCGCTACCAGCAGTTGCTGGATCAGGCGAAGGCCACACGGGCGACATCTGCCGCCGCGGCGCCGTCCCCGGCAGCCCGTGACCTAAACTTGAAGTACGTCGAGGACATCCCCAGCGAAGACGACGAGGCCATCGAAGATTCCGGACTGGTGGGCCGCGCTGCCATTGAAAGGCTCCTCGGGGGACGCCTGATCGAAGAACGAAGCCTCGACGGTTCCTAACCGCCCGCGGAGATTGAAGGTTCAGTGTACGAAGGTGCTGTCCAGGAGCTGATCGACGAGCTCGGCCGCTTGCCTGGAATCGGCCCGAAGTCCGCCCAACGCATCGCGTTCCACATCTTGGAGTCCGATCCGGCCGACATGAAGCGGCTCGTTGACGCCGTTACCCACGTCAAGGAGCGGGTGAAGTTCTGCTCCATCTGCGGGAACGTCTCCGAACAGGACACCTGCAACATCTGCCGCGACCCGCGCCGGGATCCGACGGCCATCTGCGTGGTGGAAGAGTCCAAGGACGTCATAGCGATCGAGCGCACCCGGTCCTTCAAGGGCCGCTACCACGTGCTCGGCGGCGCCATCAATCCGATCGGCGGCGTCGGTCCGGAGCAACTGCGCATCCGCGAGCTGCTCGGCCGCCTCTCGGACGGACAGATCGAGGAAATCATCATCGCCACCGATCCGAACCTTGAAGGCGAGGCGACGGCGACCTACCTGGGCCGGATGCTCAAGACCATCGGCATTCCCGTCAGCCGGTTGGCGTCCGGCCTGCCGGTGGGAGGCGACCTCGAGTACGCGGACGAAGTTACGCTGGGCCGCGCCTTCGAAGGCCGCCGCATGCTCACGTAGCAAACCGGCGGCCCAGCCACGCGTCAGTCGGCGGTGTCGGGCGCCTGGCCCGGCACCGTCGTCGTTATTACCCTGGCCGGTCATACTGTCCGCCGCATTCTCCGCCGTAACCACTACGGCGCTAGAATGGCGGTTGCCGCGCGGTGCGCAGCCGGGATGCGTGGCAGCAAATCCATGAGCCCGGCGGCGCGCCCTGGCGGCCGCGGTCCGGGCCCCAACCCAGGAGTTGTTTAGAGAACACATGAGCCTGATAGTGCAGAAGTTTGGCGGTTCCTCAGTATCGGACGCGGAGGGGATCAAACGCGTGGCACAACGCGTGGTCGACACCCAGGCCGCCGGCAACCAGGTTGTCGTCGTCGTGTCCGCCATGGGAGACACCACCGACGAACTGCTGGATCTGGCCAACCAGGTCTCCTCCAGCAGCAGCAGCGCCCGCGAAATGGACATGCTGTTGTCCGCCGGCGAACGAATCTCGATGTCGCTGCTGGCCATGGCCATCCAGGAATTCGGCTCCAGGGCCCAGTCCTTCACCGGCAGCCAAGCCGGCATGGTCACCGACGCCATCCACGGCAGGGCGCGGATTATCGACGTCTCGCCGCACCGGGTGATGACGACCATCGAAAAGGGCGAGATCGCCATTGTCGCCGGCTTCCAGGGCATCAGCCGGGAGAGCAACGACATCACCACGCTGGGCCGCGGCGGTTCGGACACCACCGCGGTGGCGCTGGCGGCGGCACTGGGCGCCGACGTCTGCGAGATCTACACTGACGTGGACGGCATCTACACCGCCGATCCGCGGGTGGTGCACACCGCCCGCAAGATCGACGCCATCTCCAGCGAGGAGATGCTGGAAATGGCGGCCTCCGGCTCGAAGATCCTGCACCTGCGCTGCGTCGAGTACGCCCGCCGCTTCGGCGTGAAGCTGCACGTGCGCTCGTCCTTCAGCACGAACGAGGGAACCTGGGTACTGCCCAACCCCGACGACAAGATCAAGATTCAAGAGGGAGAACCCTTGGAACAGCCCATCATCTCCGGCGTTGCCCACGACCGCTCCGAAGCCAAGGTCACCATCCTGGGCGTGCCCGACATCCCCGGCAAGGCCGCGGAGATCTTCGGCATCGTCGCCGGCGCGCACTCAAACATTGACATGATCGTGCAGAACATCTCCACCCGCGGGACCGGCAAGACGGACATCTCCTTCACGCTGCCCATGGTGGAGGGCAAGGAAGCCCTGGAGGCACTCAACGCGGCCCAGGACGTGGTGGGCTTCGAGGGCATTCTCTACAACGAAAACGTCGGAAAGCTCTCGCTGATCGGGGCGGGCATGCGCTCCAATCCCGGCGTCTCCTACAAGTTCTTCGAAGCCCTGCACAAGGCCGGCGTGAACGTGGACATGATCTCCACCTCCGAGATCCGCATCTCGATTGTCACGCACGCCGATCTGCTGGACACGGCGGTCCGCGCTGTCCACGCGGCATTCGACCTGGACACCGACGAGGAAGCCACGGTCTACGGCGGCACCGGCCGCTGACGCCGCGGGGCGGAAACGGAGAGGGGCTGTCAGCAGTTGGCTGACAGCCCCTCTCCGTGTGTGTCAGGCCCTGCGCGGCCTCGTCGCGTGTCAGGCCTTGCGCGGCTTGCGGTAGGCGTAGGCGTGGCCGGGACCGCGCTCCACTTCGATCTCGGCCAGTTGTTCCTCCGCCGCTTTCTCCGCCGCGTCGTGCCGGTGCACCACCGGGGTGTCGGCTTCGATGCGATCGGCAGGGCCCCAGACCTTCGCCGCCTTCTCCGTGGCTCGCATGAAGCGGTCCATGAAACGCCGATTTCCAGCCATCTGAATCACCTTCTTGCTCAGAAGAATCCGTGGCATCAGTTTAACGAGGCCCGGTACGGAAGAACAGGGCGGGGCTAGGCCGGCTTCTTCGGCACGATGTAGGTGCTGCCGTCCGCCCGGGTGACCGTTTCCCACTGCGACGCTTCGGCCTCGCGCTGCTGGAGCAGCGCCTTGTTCTCCTCGGTCATGGGATGGTCGACGCCGCTTTTCTGGGCCGGGCCGAAGACGATGCGGAACTTGCCGGTCGCCCGCATGAACGCGTTGACGCGGGACTTCTTCTCGGTCATGGGCGTGATCCTTCTTCCGGTGCCCGGTAGACTCTGCGGGCATTCAACCCCATAATAGGGGACGAACAATTAGCGCACGAACTGATGGAGAGTGGTGGCCGTGACAGCGACGGCGGGGACGACGGACGACCTGCTGCTGGAGCACCAGCTGTGCTTCGCGCTGTCGGTGGCGTCGCGCAGCGTGGTGGCCTCCTACAAGCCGGTGCTGGAGAAGCTGGGCCTCACGCATCCGCAATACCTGATGATGCTCGCCCTCTGGGAGCAGAGCCCGCGGATGGTCAAGGACCTGTCCGAGGCGCTGCAGCAGGAACCCGCCACCCTGTCCCCCATGCTCAAGCGGCTGGAGCAGGCCGGCCTCGTGACCCGGGAGCGGGTGGAAGGCAACGAGCGGGCGCTGGCCGTGGGGCTGACCGCTGCCGGCCAGGCGCTGCGGGAGGAGGCACTGGCCGTGCCCGGAACCATGCTGGCGCGCCTGGGTCTTGAACGCGAGCAGTTGCGCGAACTGAACGCCTCGATGCATGCGCTGATCAAGGCCGCGCGGGAAGCCACGGACTAGCGCCAACGCACGGAGCCGCCGGAAGATGCGGCGGGAGGGTGGCCGGTGGTTGTATCCACCGGCCACCCTCCCGCTTGTTCAGGTGCTGTCAGCGGCCGGGGCCGCCGGCGCCGTTAGCGGCCGGAGCGCTGCCCGGGCTGCTCCGAGGCACTGCCGTCGACTATCACGGCCGTACCTTCAGCTGCCGGCGCCTGCGCCGCGGCGCCGTTGCCGGAGACGTTGACCGTCACCGCCGTGGCCGCGCCGTC